>JAISXV010000181.1 GCA_031270335.1 Prevotellaceae bacterium
CCAGCACAGTCACTCTGAATATGTTTAACGTAAAAAACGGTGGCACTTTGCTCGACTCGTGGATTTACCTCGACGCGCAAAACAATTTCAGGGGAACTTCATTTGCTCCGACAGGAGAATTTTCCGGCTTGGAAGACACAATCGCTATCCCTGCCAACGGCTGGGCAAACAAAATCGCCGCTGTGCCCGGAACGGCATTTATCGCCTGTCTTAAAGGTGTTTACTATTGGGTTTATGTTTCCGAATACATTGTCCGAAACAACGAAACGGTAAAGACAACAGAGAACTGGTTCGAATACACCTCCGAAACCCGTCGCAGCGAGGAAATACTGGGCGTGCGGATTGAATACCGGCAGCCGCTTAACGTCAAAACAGAACGTCCGGCTTCAGTGAATACCCAAAAGCCAAACGTTTTTGTAACTTACGATGACAACCTGCTGTCCAATAAAATAAAAACGAAATTGACAAAGCAAGGCTGCACATTTACAAAGAATGCACCGCAAAGTGATTTTCAACTGTACATAAAGGCAACGGAAAGACAATCCAACAGCGATCGCGATTTTGTGTATTGCTACCTCGACGTAACGTTCGAACTCTTCGAGACTTCGACCGGCGAAAGCGTATTTGTCGATGACTTCTCGCAAAAAGGCGTTTCTACTTCGCGCGACCGCGCCGTGCGTGCCGCTGTTGACGATGCAGCCGAAGCAATCAGCGAAAACATAATTCCTTATATTCTTAAAATAAAACAACAATGAAACAGATTTTTATATTTATGCTTGCCGCAATATGTATTAGCGCGGCAGCTTTCGGACAGAACAAAAAGACTGTTGCCGTGTATGTAACCGGCAATTGCGACGAAGTCGTTAGAAAAGTAGTAAGTTCCAGAATAATCGCACAAATCGTGCGCAGCAAGGAATACGCCGCCGTAGAGCGCACGGCAGATTTTCTCGCCGAACTCCGGGGCGAACAGTACTACCAGTATTCAGGCAAGGTGGACGACGGCCAAATCATAAAACTCGGCAAACAGTTCGGCGCAAGTTTAGTATGCGTTGCTGATGCCAGCGAAACGTCTTTTGACGGAGGTATCGATTATCAAAAAGTTTACGAATATATTTTTACAACACGTTTAATCAATATAGAAACAGGTTTGATAATATCTTTATCTTCCATGTCGGTAGTAAAATGCCCTAACGAAAACGACGAAAGGTCCATAGGAAAAGATTGCAAGGAACACATGATTAAATATGAATATCATGATAGTTTCTATACCCTTTACAGATATCATGATAAAAGATATATTAGTAATAATGATGATCGTAGTGATAATGGCAGAAGAATAAATCAAGAAACCGTTGTTACAATAACAGACAACCTGACAGCTGAACTTTTGCAGAACGTAACCACTACCGCAGGCAAGCGAAAACTGGCCGTCTATGTTACCAAATCAAGCGGTGTTTTTCAAGGTAAGACTGTCAGTTTGCGGCTCATACAAAATTTCACCAACAGCGGAATATATGCAGCAGTAGACAGGACTTCCGATTTTCAAAAAGAGATAGGCTATCAATACACCGGCAAGGTCGATGACAGGCAGCTCACAAGACTCGGTCGGCAACTCGGCATTAATCTGGTTTGCGTAGTAGATGTTCTCAGCACCGATTATACAGATGTTCGCATGGTAAACGTAGAAACCGGAATAATTGTCGCTACATCGCAGGCAAGTTCCTGGCGAATTGATAACATAGACGCAATCACCACCGAACTTCTAAGCCAAACGGTAGAATGTGTAAAAAAAGATGAAAAAATAACCTCGCCCCTGATGAAATGCTGCGAAGGATTAACCCTCATTGATGGCGTTTGCAGAGACCTGAACAATATCGGCAGCAATTGGGTGATCAACCCACAGTTTGACGATGCAATGTCTTTTCACGAGGACATGGCAGCCGTAAAACAAAACGGGAAATGGGGTTTCATTGATAAAACCGGAAAAAGAGTAATACCGCCGCAGTTCAGTCTGGTGCAGAGTTTTTCGGAAGGCTTGGCGGCAGCAAAACAAGACGGAAAATTCGGTTTTATCGACAAAACAGGCAACTGGATTATTAATCCGAAATTCGATAACGTTTCCGGATTTTCCGAAGGTTTGGCAGTTGTAGAACAAAACAGGAAATGGGGAGTCATTAATAAAACAGGAAAAGTTGCATTTTGGTTGAAAAAGGACATTAAAGATTTTAATACACATTTTTCAGAAGGATTGCTGGCAGTCGGTATGGAAAAGAAAAGTATATTGCCCAAACGCGAAAGGGAATTAAACCGGTTATTAAGTTGGGGCGATTTGCGTAACATAAATGAGCAGAAGAAATACAGAGAATTTACAGGCGAAACCGTCGAACGCTGGGGCTTTTTAAATAAGAAAGGCGAATGGGAAATTGAACCGCAATTCTACAGCGTTGGATCTTCGGGGTTCAACGATGGATTGATAACGGTAACTATACCCGTACCCTACAAGGTTGCAGATAAAACATCCGGAAATCATTACAATACCTATTCCATAGACAGAAACGGTAATCGTATTTTTCAAATTTACTCCGATGCATTTGGAGGAGATTTGGCAACCGTCAATTATTCCAGCCAAGTTTCGGAAGGATTAATTGCAGTAAGAAAAAATACTATGTGGGGTTATAAGGATAAAACAGGTAAATGGGTTATTCAGCCTCAGTTTGAAGTCGCGGGAAATTTTTACGACAGCATGGCGCTCGTAAAACAAGATAAAAAATACGGCTATATCGACAAAGAGGGCAAATGGCTCATCCTGCCACAGTTTAACGGTGATGTATATTCATTTAAAGAAGGTATGGCAGTAGCCAAGCAAAATAACAAATGGGGTTTTATCGACAAAACAGGCAAATGGGCTATCCTCCCTGTTTTCGATGATGCATGGGGTTTTTCCGAAGGTTTGGCAAAAGTAAAATACAACGGCAAAATCGGCTTTATCGCCTTGCGTACTTCAGGCGAATAAAATTTTCTAACGAAAACTGTACACCAAACCATTTCGTCGGATAATCCCTGTTCGGCGTAATGTAATAAGGCGTAATGTAATAATGAACAGTTCGGCATAGCGTCCCGCTATGTCGGAGCTAGCAAATTGTACGATTTTAGGTGGCGATTTCGCATGTTCTTCGGAGATAATTTGCCACCCTCTGTCAGGATTTTCCATAAAGGGACAATCATGTTCATTTTCGGTACAGACAGTCATATTCTGTATTTTTTTGTACTTTTGTGCGCCCTTTTTAAAACGGCTTGGCGATAGAATAGAGAGTAAAAGACCATTTTTATTTTGGATAATACATTGTTATTCAAATAATTATTTGCATCTTTTGACTGCGAATAAACATAATTCACAATGAATCATACAAATAATAACAACAATAAACAGGCAAATTTTGGTTATGAAAATCCAACATGACCAAGAAAAGCCTATTTTCTGGTTACGTCTGCAAAACACACCCAAGAAAAACCATTTGAATAAAAAATACAGCATTATGGCAAAAGCAAAAATATTCTATCACGACATTGGCGACTACCTCAGCCGCGAACAGAAATTGAAAATTGTAAAAGATTTCGGCAGCATAGCCAATATGCCGCTCGACGAACTGCACCCCAACGAACACGGCGACTGGCTTAACCAGCGAAACGACATCTTTTCGTCGTTTATTCCGCTTGCTCCCGAAAAAAAGTTTGACGCAAAGGCGCAAAGTTTCTTTTTGGCAAACATTGTAGGCATTGCAACAGGACGAGATGCTTGGGTGCTTAATTTTTCAAAGAAGAAACTTACCGGCAATATGCAACGAATGATAGATTTTTTTAACCAACAAAGCGAAGATTATGCTACAGCAAGAAAAGAAAACCCCAAATTGGAAGTAGAAAATTTTATTGATACCAATCCCACAACAGCCGTATCACTGTCGAAAACATTCCCGCCGAAGCATACGAATATGTTGTGAACGGCAAATCGGCAATCGAATGGATTATGGAACGGTATGCCGTGACAGTCCACAAAGAAAGCGACATTGAAAACGACCCTAACGACTGGGCTTTGGATACCGGAAACCCACGTTATATATTAGACTTGCTGCACAGTGTGATAAACCTGAGCGTACAGACGGTGGAAATTGTAAAAGGATTGCCGGAAGTGAAGTTTGAATAAAAACAGGAAAATGTGTAAAAACACCGTTAACATTGATTATGTATTAATTGCCTGAAAGGCAATTAAAAATATACTCAATACTAATCATGTCTTTGTTTATTTTACTGTTTATCATTTGATTACTTCAAACAAATATTTGCTAATTCTATGTAATGCATTCAAATAAAATAGGTGGGAAACTTGAGAAAGATATAAACAATAAATATACGCTTGAATTGTCAAACATAATCAAAATCAAAGAAAAACTTTTGAGAAATTAATCTTAAATTATCAGATACACTAAAATCGGAAGATCTTAATTATCTTGACAATATTGCTCTCAAAGCTGAATACTTTTTTGCATTAGTATCTAACTTTTCAAATTGCCCGCAATGACGGGGTCAAGCCCGCAATGACGTTCTCTGCACTGTTTGAAGTACAATAACGATTAGTATCTAACTTTTCAAATTGCGTCAAACTTTGGCAAAAAAATCCACAGTCCGTCATTCTGAACTTGTTTCAGAATCCTCTGCACAAAGGGGATTGCGGGTCAAGCCCGCAATGACGGGTCTGGTCTGTTATAGCCGTCATTCTGAACTTGTTTCAG
>JAISXV010000196.1 GCA_031270335.1 Prevotellaceae bacterium
CAAAATCCGATTTCTCCTCCGGGAGTTTATATTGCCGATCCGACTGCACGAGTAGATGTAAACGGGAAAATGTATATCTACGGCTCGCTCGACACGATTCCGGGAGAGTATTGTTCGACACGTCATCACGTGCTTTCGTCCGACGATCTGCTGAATTGGCAATTGTATCGTAATTCGTTTGCTTCGGCGGGCGAAAATGACGCCGTATCCTATTCCGACCGTATGTTGTATGCTCCCGACATGATGTATCGCAATGGAGTATATTATCTGTATTACTGCATGTCCGACGGAAGCGAAGGAGTGGCGGTAAGCCGGAAGCCGGAGGGACCGTTCACCGACGGACAAAAAATCGAAGGCATCACCGGCATCGATCCTACTGCTTTTGTGGACGACGACGGGAAAGCGTACTATTATTGGGGGCAATTTTCGGCAAAAGGCGCACGACTCAATCCCGATATGAAAACTATTGACATAGCAAGCATTACCGATAAGCTGGTAACCGAACGGGAACATTTTTTCCACGAAGGCGGTTTTGTATTCAAACGCTCCGGTATCTATTATTTTGTTTATACACATATCGGACGTCAGGACAGAGCGACATGTATAGGCTATTCAACATCCGACTCGCCATTAGGTCCTTTCAAATATGGCGGTGTGATAATCGATAATGCCGGTTGTGATCCGGAAAGTTGGAACAATCATGGCTCTGTCGTAGAGTTTCGTAATCAATGGTATATACTGTATCATCGTTCTACGCACGGATCTCAATCGATGCGTAAAGCCTGTATCGAGCCAATCGCTTTCATGCCGGACGGGAGTATTCCCGAAGTGCCGATGACTTCGCAGGGAGCGGGTAAACCATTGAACGCCCGACAACAAATCGACGCGGCGCAAGCTTGTCTGTTGTGGGGAAATGTTCGCATCGTGCAGGACGAAAAAAATCGGAATAATGAAATATTATCGGCTATTCACCATCGCGACAGAGCCGCATGGAAATATATTGATTACGGAAATGGAGTACAACGTTTTACAGTGAGAGTACGGTCGAAAGCAGGCGGAAAAATACTGCTTACCGGCGACAAACCCTGGTCAGGCGCTTTTGGCAGCATAACCGTACCCGCATCCGGCGACTGGATGGAATTGTCGTGCGAGGTACGTAACAAAACCGGCGTAGAAACTCTGTGGATAACATTCGATATCGACCGGAATGAAGAAAATGAATTGTTCGATATCGACTGGTTCGTGTTTGAATAGTCTGTTGAAAAAGTATGCTCCTTTTTTGACAGTCCCGTAGAGACGAAATGCAATCACAATGATCAAAAATAGGGAATTTTGTCGTACACCCTCGACGTCGCAACGACGACAAAAAATTCCGTTTCCTGCGAGCTAAGCATCCCGTTCCTGCGAGCTGAGCAGCTCGCAGGAATTAAGCTGAGCAGCTTGCGGAATTAAGTTGAGCAGCTTGCGGAATCAAGTTGAGCAGCTTGCGGAATCAAGATGCTTGGCTTGCGGAGTCAAGTGTTTTTTAATAACTTAATCACAAAGTGTACAAAGTTTTCCGATCTTGATTGTTTCAGAACATTATCGTCAGTTTTCCGATGATATTTCGACCTGCCTGCGGGAAAAATCCGTTTTCGATATAATCGGGAGAACCGTTGGCGAACACGGAGCGATAGACCCATGCCGACGTGATATATTGCTTGTCGAAGATATTGTTTATCAAGCCCTGCAATCCGAAATCGACTCCAAACAGTTTAAACGAATAATCAATCCTGAAATTGCTTGTTAAATAAGCGTCGAGACTGCGCAAATCACTGGAAGTATTGTCGTAATACTGTTTTCCGACGTATTTTCCCGTAATCACGAACGAGAGACTTTTGACCGGAGTGTAGCGCAACATTGCATTGCCCGTAATGTCCGGTGAAAAAGAAATGTTTGTCGTTCCGAGATTTTCGACACGCTGTTCCATCGGGTTCCAATCCGGATCATTTTGGTCGGTATAAGCGATGAAATTCTTAATCCTGTTACGGCTGAACGTAATGCTCGCTTCGAAACGCAACGGATTGAATATCTGCACGCCGCCCGACAGTTCGATTCCCGCACGGTAACTGTCCGGCACATTGTCCATAATCGCATAACCTGTGCTGCTAAGTCGTCCTGTTGAAACTAACTGGTCTTTATAGTTCATATAATACAGATTGATTCCGAGACCGGCGGTTTTTCCCGTAAATTGATAGCCTAACTCCGTATCATACAATCGTTCGGGTCGTGGCGCTTCCGATGAACCGTATTTACTTGCGTCCTTGAAATCGGCGCGTGTGGGTTCGCGATTGGCTACGGCAAACGAAGCATACGCTGTGTTTTGTTCGTTGATATTAAAGAATATGCCCGCTTTCGGATTGAAGAAGTTGAAATAATGCGACTGGTCAAGTCCCGCCAAATCGTCGTCAACTCCCGCCATGACATATCCGATATGCCGGTATTGCAGGTCGCCATAGATGTTAATCAGACTGTTAATCTGCCATACCGCTTTCGTGTAAACGTTGTAATCGTCTTTTGTACCGTTGTTTCGATACCATTCGTTACCCGAAGTAGCGCCAATGTTGTATCTCGCCCATAACACTTTCCCGAAATGGTCGCCATCGTGACGGTTGGCGGCGCCTCCGGTAGTCCATTGCAGGTTTTCGCTGTTGTAGTTTGCCGAAAATGTCAGTCCGTAAAAATAGTTGTCCATCCATTTTTGACGAATCATGTCGCTTTTTTTGACTGTTTCACCGTCAATTACGACATTTGACAATCCGTGTTCTTCCAATTTTCTGTTCAGGCGATATTCTTCGTAATATCCTGTTCCACGGGTGAGATGCAAGGTAGCGTGACCCGTCCAGCGATTGCCGAACTGTTGGGCAAATTGCAGATGATAATGCGTTTGTTTGTAATTGTCGGTATTGTCGTAATACCTGATATTGCCGTTTGTATCAAGATATTCGCCCGAAGGATTGTAGCGACGGCTGTAGTTTCGTTTGATTTCGGGATTATCATAGTCCGACACGCCGGCTTCGAAATACGGATATTTTGCCGGGTCAATCGCATATCCGGGTACTCCGTTCCAACTCAGTCCCGTATGTTCTTCTCCGTGAAGTACCGACAGTTTCACGAAAGTGGAAATTCCCTGCCATGCGCCCGCCGCATACAGCGATTGATGCTTTGCCGCACTGCGTTCGAGATATCCGTCGGAACGGACATTCGAATAACGGGCGTCGAAACTGAATCTCCGACCGACAAGTCCCGTTCCAAGACTGAGATTATTGCGAAAAGTGTTGTACATGCCTGCCGTCGAACTTATTTCGGCGTAAGGATTTGCCGACGGACGATTGGTTTGCATGTTCACCGTTGCGCCGAAAGCCGCGCCTCCATTGGTTGAGGTCCCTACTCCGCGCTGTATCTGAATCGAATTGACCGACGAAGCAAAGTCGGGCATGTTTACCCAGAATACGGATTGCGATTCGGCGTCGTTCAGCGGAATCCCGTTGACAGTAACATTGATACGGCTTGGGTCGGAGCCGCGAATACGAAACGCAGTGTTTCCAAGACCCAGCCCGCTTTCGGACGAGACAACCACCGAAGGCGTCATCTCCAAAATATACGGAACATCGACGCCGACATTCGCCTGTTTGATTTCGTTTCCGGCGACAGTGGTCTGCGCTACCGGTGTCTTTCTTGATGCGCGGGTGGCGACGATTACCGTTTCATCAAGTCTGACTGTGTCGTTTTGAGCCGAAGCCCAAATGCTTGCCGTTGCAAGCCCTAAGGTTAAAAATACCTTTTTCATTGTACATTTTTTTATGTCGGCGGACTTTTTTCAATTAATAACAGTCCGTCAACGAGTTAAACAATAAAAAAGGGGCAGTGAAAGAATAACTGTGAGAAATCTCTTTTCCTCCGCCGGCATTATCCGGATCAGGTTTCGAGGGTATAATCTCAGCCTGTTCGCACAAGCACCCCTAAGACGATTTTGTTGACCAAAACCGGGCGCAAAAGTAAGAAAAAAAAATTATTCTGAATCAAAATCCGATTAGGATTTGTAGGATTGTAGGATTAATAGGATTCCTGCGGACGCAAGAATCCTACTAATCTTTTAATCATAAATATTAGGCTAAATCTTTTTTTGAGGTGCTATTATATCGCACAAAGTATAACACAAAACTGATTAGGATTCGTAAGATTAAAAGAAAAAGCCGCCGTTTGTCAGTGCATCGTAAAAACCTTATTCTCTTAAAAAACACCTTAGTAGCCCGTATAATTCCCCACCTCTGTACCTTATTTATGGGTCGAAAATAAGGTTGAATAGGATGGTAAATCGTTGGCTACTAAGGTTTTTATAGACATGGTATCAATAGCACCTCAAAAAAAGATTTAGCCTAGGATCTAACTCTTCAAATTGCGTCAAACTTTGGCAAAAAAAATCCACAGTCCGTCATTCTGAACTTGTTTCAGAATCCTCTGCACAAAGGATTGCGGGTCAAGCCCGCAATGACGGATGCGCCGCGAAGCACGGCAGGTACAGTAAAACCTTCGTCGAAAGGGCTGTTGAACAGATTTTGAAAACAATTATATGATGTTTTTTTTATAATCAATACCAAACTTAATCGCAGACTGTACGTCAAATTTTTGAATCCGGCATTATAAGGATTTGACGGTATCACGGCAGGCGATTTACTTTTTTTAAGTTTGAAAAAAAAATCGTACTTTTGCCGAAAAAAATAAAACGTTAAACATTTTAAATTATGTCCAATATTGAAGTTGCCAAGCGACATCTTTTAATTATCAACAAGTTGAAAAGGCGAGGCAAAGCCACATTTGAGGAATTGTACAGTTATCTTCAGGATGAATCGGAAATTTCGGGGTTCGA
>JAISXV010000069.1 GCA_031270335.1 Prevotellaceae bacterium
TGCCACGAATACACTAATTTAGCGCTAATTTATTCGTGCATTAGTGGCATCTAATCATGGAAATTGCCACGAATACACTAATTTAACACTAATTTATTCGTGCATTAGTGGCATCTAATCATGGAAATTGCCACGAATACACTAATTTAACACTAATTTATTCGTGCATTAGTGGCATCTAATCATGCGAATCACAAAAATCGGGTGCATTTCAAATTGTCGTTTTTGTCGTTTGCCCGTGCATCGTAAAAACATTATTCTCTTAAAAAACACCTTAGTAGCCCATAATGATTCCCCAACTCTGTACCTTATTTTATGGGTCGAAAATAAGGTTGAATGGATGGTAAATCGTTGGCTACTAAGGTTTTTATAGCCATGGCATCAATAAAATAAGCCTTAGGACGCAAGAATTTAACCCGAAGGCAATCCTATTAATCTTTTAATCCTACAAATCCTAATCAAAAAAGGCAATTAGCGGACAAAAAGATAATTGATTAGCGGATAACGCCTTTCCGGATAATCAAATTAGCGAAACCTTCCGATTCGCTTGTCGCTACTATGCAGTGCGCTTTCTTTGCCCGCTCGTAAAATTCGGGTTTCAGAAGCGTCAGGAACTGCTTGTCGCCATCGGGATACGCTTTCAGGATTTCGGCGTACCGGCTCCAGACAGCAGGCTCTTTGTCGCCGCGATATATCATCAGCACAGCCGAATAATCGACGGCGTAATCGAGCGGAAATAACGGCAACACAGCATTCAGCAAAGCGGTTATACTGTGACCGTCGGCACGTACTAAACGTTGTGCGTGCGAGGCGGCAGGAAAATTACTGTCGCCAAAAACAATTTCGTCGCCATGACCCATCTCCGACAAAATTTTCAGCAGGTCGGGCGACACAAGTGGATTGATTCCTTTTAACATATACGTAAATTATTTATATTCTACTGGTGGATTAGGACTTATAGCCGTTGTAATATCATACTCCGTGCGATAGTCGGGATGCGCTTTGAAAATCGTATCCCTTCGACCGTAATACGTTCCGTAATACTGACAATTAGTATCCACCCAGTTTGTAATCTGCAACAATTCTTCGGGCTTGAGTTTGATTTTGTCGTGAACTTTCGCCAGATGACTTGCTTTTGCCTGCGCTTTCGGGTCGTCGAGTTTGACGTCGGGCGAAAACATCGCCACCAAAACAGACGCATACGAACCCAGCGATTTCGCCGGAAGATAACGGATATTCCCGTTTTTCGGATGATTCTCGCCTATCACCGGACCCAAAAGTCCTTTATCTTTCACATTAGTTGCCCAGTCGCCGTCGGATGTAATGTAATATCCTTTGCCTTCGGTGGTATATTTGGCGCCAATGTTTGACGGGACAGTAAAAAAACTTCCATCGACAGCGATGTAATAATCATTTCCACCCACCGACAGGCTGTCACTGGAAAGATTACGCGCTGTATTATTTCCGAATTTCCGACGTTCAGGAACCAGATTTTCGTACGATTCGTTGAACAAACGGGTTTCTTTACCCGAAAGATTCAGTTCGCCTTTTGCGTTGGAAGGATTGTGACAACTGATGCAATGTTTATCCCATACCGGCTGGACGTGACGGGCGTAGCTGAGCGTCTTGCCGGCAGACGTTTCACCGGCTTGAGCGTAGGGTGTTTCCGCTTTACGTTTCATTGCTTTCGGCGTATTTCGTCCGTTTGTACGTGGCGTTTGCGAAGTCGATTCGTGACAGCCGATACAACTGCGTACCTCGCCGGGCATATAATTCACGTAAGTGCGTTCGGTTTGAATGGCTTTGAAATTAGCGTCCAACGCCTGCAAAAAGATATTTCGTTCGGCGGGAACAAGAAAACGAGCCGAGCCATCGTCTTCAACAGTCACTACTCCATGCTGAATTTTCAGTCCCAGATGGGCATCTTTGCTGATAACCGCATGTTGCTGATCGTATTCGTCCTGAGTATAATTTGGTTTGTAGAAACGTCGCGCTCCCCACGGACGAGGCACTTGTTCCAATACTCTCAGATACTTAACAGAGCCTTTCTCTACTCCAACCATTCCACTGTAAATGTCGGTAACAATACATTCTGCAAGATTTTTTTCGACGAGTTCCTGATTTTTGTGAGAGGGTATCACCGGCGGAACAGTCCGTTCAACCAATGGCATGGGTCGGAAACAGGATATTGCCGTGTCGGAATAGATTGGCTCTACTTTTCCGCCTTCGTGCAGATAATATAGTTGATACGCTTTGGAATCATGCCATTTTGGTCCCGAAGGTTTATGCGAAACCAAATATTCGGTGCGCGACAAAGGATAACTTTCTCTGAACAAAGGACCTTTTCCCGACCAATCCTGATACCACCGTGTAGTATCTTTAGGGTCGCGGAAAGCAAATCCCGGCTCATAACGTATATCCGTATAAGGAGTTATGTACGTCATCGGTTCGCTGGTGCGGATGTTTTTCGTTGTATTGATACGAATAATCGTTCCGATACAGTTTTGCGGACAATGCGGCGTCCCTGTAAATACATATTCGTTAGACGCATTGGGAATCGGACGTCCCATAATCATAGTCGTGGGGATAGCCACGTCGTTACCGTAGATTTCCACCGAATTAGAGCCGTCGGGATTCATCGCCCACAGACATTTGACCGACACAGCGCCCTTATCGACATATTCCCAGCGCGTGTACATGATTCGACCGTCGGGCAAAAGACAGGGCGTATTTTCCGAAACAGAACTGTTGGTCAGTTTGCGCATGTTTTTTCCGTCGTCGTCGATCCGGTAGAGGACGGTTGTCGGGAAAATATCCGGAGCGTCGCACAATATTCCGAAGTGACAACGTGTAGAAATAAAAGCAATTCCGCCGTCGGGAAGATAACACGGGTCGAGGTCTTCGGTGCCGTGATGATATCCGGGCAGGTTGTACGTTTCGATGATTTCATCTTCGTCGTCGGGCGAGAAAGTGAGTTGTCGCAATCCGTTTCCGTCAACGCCGACTTCGTAGAGCCGGTAACCGATATTTGGCGTTGCCTTGTAAGCAAACACAATCCGTTTGGCGTCGAACGAAATGTCGAACGCTCCGAATACGCCTTTCGAAAGCGATGGAACTAACTCTTTCACTTCGCCGGTTTTCAACGAAAGGATACAGAGATTTCCGCCCGGCATCCATGACGAGTTAAGAAACTCCGTATAATAATGATTGCTGTTGTACGTAAAACGTTTGACAAAGACGATTTTCTCTACGCCCTGTTCAATCAATCTGTTCCAAACGCTTTTTTCTTCCGCCGCGGGAACATAAATTGCATTTTGCTCATTCGACTCGCTGACGAATCCTCCGGTCAGCAAAAAAGTCGCTATTATTATCAATAATGTTTTCATTTTAATGAAATGACTGAAATTGTTTGTATTTTGTCGGCGATTTGCTCACCGGAACTGAGGTCGATGTTCGACACATACACTTTGTCGCCCCAGCGAATACATTCGGAAGGCGTGTCAAGTTCGCCGTTTTCACCGATTGCGAAGGGTTTGCTTTTTGCGACGATACGCGATGTACGTGTCTTAGTGTCAACGACTAATACGGCGTTTCCGGAAAAGTCGGCGATCCAGAGATTGTCGTCCTTGTCAATCTGCATTCCGTCGAGACTCAGTGCGCCTTCGGGACGACAAAATACTTCGGACGTCAATATCTTTCCTTCATTATCGAAAGTGTATTTCATCACCTCGACATCTCCAAAGTTATTGACGTACAGATTTCCCTGCGAATCGACGCCAATACCGTTTGCGCCTACTGCCTGTTCCTTGCTTTTGGTCTCAAATGAAAGGATGAGATGCGGGTCGTTCACGCCGGTCACAATCAATGTGTCGCCGCTGACTAATTCGTCGAGCGAAAAACGATACACTCCGCTCGTGTATTTGCCGGATGTCCCGAGATTGGTTTCGGCAACGTAAAGCCAGTTCTTCCAGCGAGTGATACCGTTGGAAGCATTCAGCCCGCTCACGACTAATTCGCCATGACAGGGTTTACCGTTCTCAATCACCACTCTGATGACGCCCGCCTGATTGGGTTCGCCCGTACAAAATGACTGATTGTCGGATACATACAGGTTACCGTCCGAAGCGAATACAAGTCCCAGCGGCGCTGATTTTCCCGTTTTGCCGTTGACGGGCAACACAAAGAAATCTTCGAGTTTGCCCTCCGGTAAAATCCTCGCAATCTTGCCCGGATATTTCCATGCCGATGCAACTTGATTGATTGATACATACAAACATCCATCCGTTCCAATCGTACATCCGTCGGGACTGTTGTACGATTCTGGCAATGGCTTTCCGCCAAACAATACAGGCTGTTTCAAATCCGATGTGCTGCAGCCAATCAACGCCCAACACACTGTGCTTAATAATAAAACTATGAAATTTGTTTTCATTTTTACACGTTTATTTTGATGCAAAGATACACTTTTTACAAGAAATCATTGTTTTTAATTAAAAACAAATCCTGCGTTCACCCAGTTTCCGTAATCGAGCATGTTGCGACTGCCTGCATCCATACACGAAATATTGATACGTCGGCTGCCTGCGGGAATGGCGACGTCGAAGCGCCACGGCTCCTGCGACAGACGCATCACCGGACTTTCCGCCATCTTGACGCCATCGATATATACGCGGAAAACAACGCTGCTGTGCATCCCGATAGCGCGTGCATTATCCTGTTCGAGCATGTTTTCGTCGATACCGGCAAGGGCGACAAAGCGTTTGTATTCCGGTTTGACGTCGTACTGTACCGACGATGGCGCACGAAATCCCAACCCGTGAGCGTAGGTCGTGCCTCGAACACGTAACGGTTTACCCTCAAACGATTTCCTTCTCTGAGGATACCACATACAACTCGACACGCTTTTCAGATACGCATTGGCGATGTAATCAAGGTCTTCGAGATAGACGTCCGGCAATGGCGGCTTCGGCGACGTCTTTACGTAATGCGCCTGCGATAACAAGCTGACTTGTTTTCCTTTGCGGAATGCGGCAGCGCGCAGAGTAGCTGTCTCCGAAACCTTGAACGGCGCTGTGTATAGCGTTGATTTCGCTGTCGGATCACTGCCGTCGGTGGTGTAGCGTATTTCGGCGTCGTCAATCCATGGCGCTGTAAGCGTCACTGTTGTCGGATATTCGATGAAAAAAGGACGGTCGGGTTTTCCCCATGGCACAAAACGGACGTAATCGACCGGCGTAGCATCGGCTTTCCACAAACCGGCTTTTTTGAAATCGTCGCCCATGTTAACGTTCGGGACGCCTGCTTTCTGGAGATTTTCGTCAATTTCGGTTGTGCCGTCGTCGGGAGTATAACCACGTTCGGGTTCGTAGGCAGTGTATGCGTCATTGAGGTCGCGGGCGAGCATACAGTCGAATCCTGCTCTCCACATACTCGACATTGCGCCCGGCTTGCCGAAGACGCACATGTTGGTGTGTACGCCCATATAAATGACGCCGGTAATACCGCGGTCGGCGAGGAGCGTGTAGATTTCGTCGGTCGATGAGGAAATCAAATCGTTGTCCTCAATCGCCAGGTCGGGATGCATAGCGTCCCAGCCGTAGTTGCCGTGACAGTGGATTCCGGGTCCGCACATACATCGTCCGTACGGCGCAGAGAATTGTGCGGAAATGGCTTCACGAGTCTTAGGAGCGCTCCGGCGTTGTACTGCAACAGCATTTTCGTACTGCGGATAACCGGAATAGGACGTTACTACATCGCTCGGATTCCATATTATTTGCATCCCGAGTTCCCTTGCAATGTCCAACACCCGGTTCATGCGGGGAACCATTGCCGATACCCGTTCTGTCGCCGTCATACACCAGTGAAAATTCCACATGTCTATGATGATGATAGCGGTTTTCGACGGGTCGATAACCGTCGGCGTAACAATGGCTTTACCTGTCACTGTGTCACGCGTCTGACAGTTCAGAGTAATGTTCCGTGAATGTAACGGAGTCGCTGCGCTCATATACAGCGAAAAAATAATTGTCAAAAAGAGTATTCTTATCATAAATTTGTCTGTTATAATTCTTCGATTTTACATGCTATTTTTTTACCTGCGAAAGCGACGGCGAGCAAGGCTACCCTGTGTTTTCCGTCGTTGTATCGTTCGTAATATTTCTTTTCTTTAATTTGTTTAAAACCCTCTGTAAGTAATCGTTCGGTTGTGCCGCGTCTCGAAAATTTGACTTCGGCAACCACTATGCGTTCGTCCCATGTCCATACGGCGTCGATGCGTCCCTTGTCGGTCGAAACTTCGGCTTCGACTTTAAA
>JAISXV010000109.1 GCA_031270335.1 Prevotellaceae bacterium
ATATCCGGTTATCACAATAGACTGGACGAATATCAATCATTCGACGCGGAAGAAATGAAAGAAAGTCTGATGTTTCGTTTGAAAAAAATTGCTCGGAATTATCAAATCACATTAGAATCAAAATCTGCAATTGGTTGTTTTGGAGAATTAATAGAAACATTACAGGAAAAAACCGGCAAAGACGTAGTCATCCTGATTGATGAATACGACAAACCGATTACCACTCATATCAACGATCCTGATCTGGAAATAATTAAAACAGATGTACACGATTTTTATCAGGTAATGAAAGGCTCTGACAAGTATTTGCAGTTTGTTTTTCTCACTGGCGTGTCGAAATTTTCGGGGCTGTCGATTTTTTCGGCGTTAAACAATCCACAGGATATTACCTTGCGTGAAGAATATGCAACAATATGCGGATATACGCAGGAAGAACTCGAAAGTAACTTTTCGGAATATATCGACAGGGCTGCCGAACGTTTAAAAATGACAAGGGAAGATTTGCTGGAACAAATCCGTTACTGGTACAACGGTTACACTTGGGACGGTGAAACGGCTATCTACAATCCGTTTTCGACAATGAATTTCTTTCAAAGTCAGGAGTTCGACAATTACTGGTTTAGCACTGCTACGCCTACCTTCCTGATAGATATTATTCAACGTCGTAATTGGGCGAATAATGTATTGGAACCAATTGTTGTCGACAGTAGTGTATTTAAAGGATATGATCCGGAAAATATTAGTGAAGTTCCTTTACTGTTTCAGACAGGTTATTTGACCATCAAGCAAAAAGAACTGATAAATCTCCGCTACCAATATACGCTCGGCGTTCCAAATACGGAAGTCAGCGAATCTTTATTGACGCATCTGTTGAAAGTTTATGGCAAATATCACGACGATCGGTATATCAACGAACTGCGACGAACGATACAGCAGCAGATAAGCAATTGTGATGAACCCGGTTTTGCCAACAGTCTCGAAAATATGATAGGCAACATTCCTTACGATATTCACGTTCCCAATGAATCCTATTATGCTACTATAATGCTGATGTGGACACAATTAGTCGGGTTCAAAGTACGCGCAGAGGAGCATAATAATAATGGACGTTCCGATCTTGTTTGGGAACAGCCCGGCTTAACCGTAGTCACCGAAATGAAATACTCTGCCGAAAAGTCAATCGACACTCTGCTCAAAGAAGCGATGGAGCAGATACACGACCGTCGTTATTACAATAAATATTCGGGAAAAATCCTTCTTCTGGGCATTGCCTTTTCGGGACGACAGCCCGGTTGCAGAATGGAGATATTAAATGACCATCAAAATTCTGTTAATTCTTTAATTCAGTAAATTCTGATCAAAAATAATAATACATAACATGACAGAACAAAATTTACATAAGTCAAAAAATTGGAGGATAAAAAAATGAGTAAAGAAAAACATCCACTCAGTGACATTTTCGCTTTCATTGAGAAATACGGGTATGCGACGGTCGCTGAAAATGCTTCAGCAGAAGAGAAACTCGCTTTTATAAATGAGCAGTTTGAGGAAACCTTACACAATTATCATACTCTGGTTGCATTAGATGCGTTTAAGATAGCTATAGCGCAGGAGAAGAAGTTTGGTATATCGAGGTATATGTAATATATGTAAAATATGAAAAGAATATTTTTACTTTTATTGCCGATGATGATTCAATCATGTCTGTATGCCGGCAAAAGCGACATTCTGTTGCAAAACCTGACCTGCGAATATGCGCATGAGCCATTGGGAATCGACATTCCGAATCCTGCTCTTGGCTGGCAGATTGTTTCGGAACGGCAGGCAGTGAATCAGTCGGCATACAGGATTATCGTTGCCGGCAGTCTTGAAGCGTTGAAGCGAAACAAAGGCGACGTCTGGGACAGCGGAAAAACGCCATCGTCGCAAAGTCAGCAGGTTCGATACGCCGGACCGGCATTGCGTACAGCACAGTATTATTACTGGAAAGTGCAGATCTGGGACGATCAGGGCAAATCCTCGGCATGGAGTAAACCGGCGCGCTGGTCGATGGGCATACTCTCGCCGACGGAATGGCAGGGAAAATGGATTTCAAGCCGTTATGCGGAAGTATCCGATAAACGCGCTTTCCTCAATTCATGGAAAAACGATGAGATTTATCAGCCGAGTGACACTTCTGCCGTCTATCTGAGAAAAAACACGACTGTCGCACGGAAAGTCAAAAAAGCGACGGCGTTTATCTGCGGACTTGGATACTACGAACTGTACATCAACGGCGACAAAGCGGGAACGCAGGTAATGGATCCCGCATTTTCCGATTATCAGCGTTTGGTTTACTACGCCGCACACGACGTAACCTCACTTATCAGTGAAGGCGCCAATACGCTGGGCATTATACTCGGCAACGGGTTCTACAATTTGCCTGAGCGCGATTTGTTTCAAACACATAACGCATGGTGGAAAACGCCGCCAAAAGTATTGATGAACCTGATTATAGAATA
>JAISXV010000258.1 GCA_031270335.1 Prevotellaceae bacterium
CAATCATCACAGGAATTTATTTCAAACCAATAATTTCAGTAATCATAGTATTTATTTATTAAATTTTTTAAGTTATGAGCTTATGGTATAAAATTATCAGCAGAATCAATCCGCAGAACAGGTCGGCTGCGCCGAAGTATTATGCGGAAAATGTCGTACGGGGACACATTTCGTTCGACGAATTTTTGGACGCTGTATGCGAAGACACTACGTTGAACCGCGACGAAGTGAGGATGGCGTTCAATAAGGGGTTTAAAACCATTTTGAAATTCGCAAAACTGGGCTTCAATATTCATTTGGGAGACCTTGGTTACATCAAAACGACAGTGCGAAGTAAGGGAATGGATACGCCGGAAGAAGTTACTGCCGACACCATTACCGACATTGTTCCGCATTTTGTATTTAGCGACAAGTTCAGATCTGAATTGAAAAACGAACATGTGGAACGGAAAAGTTAAAACGATCCGCATGGCGAAAGGACGCAGGTACTGCCTGAGCGGTTCTCAGGTAGTACTTCGACCGTCATCAGGTAGTACTTCGACCGTCATCAGGTAGTACCTCGACAGGTCTCAGGTAGTACCTCGACCGTCATCAGGTAGTACCTCCGTAATTAGTTAAGAACTAAGAGTTAAGAGTGGCGAAAGTAGATTGTTAATTGTTAATTGTTAATTGGTTAAGATATGTTTTACGCAAGAATAAACAAAATTAAAGTATTCAACAATCGGGAAGGGTTTCTCGGATTGTTCAACAGGCGGGCGGAGTTACGGATATACAGTGTCGCAACGAATCCGTTCGGGTTATCGGATTCAGGGCACATCGTTTGTCCGGTTCGTTATCCTCCTGTCCGTCTTGAAGATTTGGCGCATTACGAGGAAGAGTTTCGTAAAGAAAGGCTGTTAGAGGCAGTGACTGGCGAAGCCGAAAGATTTGCTCAAAGCGCTATGCTCGAAATCAACGGGGTCAAAGATAACATTTATTTATTACATAAACCGAATTTCATTTGAACTTTTTTTGCAAAAACAAGTTCATTAGAAATCAGGTTCTGACCTTCGGCGATGCAGGAATAGTAGTATATACCGACAAGTATATCCCTGACGAACTCAGTATGCAACTGTTGGTTATCGAATCGGACGAGGATATACGCAATTTCGCTATCGACGCCGACAAAGTACTTGACAGCGATGCGTTCAAAGGCTTTTTTGCCGCTGTCGAAACGGCGCTGGTGGTCGCTAATCCGGCTGTGTCGGGCGTGATTGCCGTAGGCGACGTGGTGGTCAATCTGTTACGGCAAAAACTTAGAGCCAACAAGGACGACCTTGTGGGTTACTGGGTTGCCTCGCTTAACCGTGCCGAACATTATCCGCACGGTCTGCGCGATAAACAGGACGTATATGATACGACCGGTCAGCATATTTTGAAGGACAATGGAGAGGATCTAGAATGTATAAATAAAAAAGAAATGCAAATAAAAGCGCTTGGATTATTAGCATTGATGATTATGTTTAAGACAAATCTTAATGCACAGGAAGTTAAGTCATTTTGGGGGAGTGTCGAAGCAGGTTACGGCTGGAATATGCGCGACAATGGGAATATCGGAGGCGATATAAAGTCCTCAATTTTTGATGGCGATATGAGAACGCTCTATTTGAAAACAGGTTATTATCTGTTGCCGCGATTTTCGTTGGGAGCGGGTTTTGGTTTGCGTCACTACAATGTGGGAATAACAAATACTTTACCCGTTTTTGTTGATGTCCGCTATCATCTTAAATCATTGCCGGAAGTATATACGTATGTTGATGTTGGGGCGGCGATAGCAGGCGACGAAAGCGATTTTACCTCCGGTTTTATGTCGGATGTTGGACTGGCATATAAAATTCGTTTAGGAAAAAGGATGTCGTTGAATCCGTCAATCGGATATAATTTGTTCGCATATTCCCTCAAAGTACTGACAATAACGGAAAAACGAACGAAACATACAGTTTATTTACAGTTAGGATTTCAGTTTTAATATATGAAGATTTGTTTTAAAATTGTATTGTTATTGTTTTGTGCAGGTTGTATTATAGCTTGTGGCAACGGGAAAGATTATGACCAGCGTGAATATTTTTTGTCGCAGCCAAGAGACCCCAAATTGCTGGGTTGGTGGAAACATCCATACGACAGTATCCATAAAATTCAGACATTCTGGAATTTTCAACAAGATGCAACAATTACGGTATTGTCGTATATGGATGGCAGTGATATCGATGATTATGCTCCATATTATTGGTACACTGAGAAAAAGGATGAAAACATTTTACATATTTTTGTTGAAAGTGGACTCCCCGAATATTTGGAATATCATAGTTATTACAAAATAGTAAACGATTCGATATGGTGTTCCGAAAATATACACAGCACTGAATTATATTTTTGGGGTGAAAGATGTTCTACTCCGGAAGAATAACGCATGTAGTATGATGATTTAATTAAAAAAACAGTTAAGATTATGAAGAATATATTAAAAACAGTATTAGTTTTGTTTACATTGTTTTCAGTCGGTTGCAGTAAGAAAGACGATGATAAAATTGATTATTATTTAAGTCAGCCACGCGATGCCGATTTGAATGGTTGGTGGTCTCGTACTGACGAATTTGGCGGTTTATATTACTGGAATTTCCAACAATCAGGAAAACTTCTTGAGGTATATTCATCTACTGTTGAGAATCCTGTATTTCGTGAATATGATGATAAATACTGGTTTACAGAAGATAAAGACAATAAAAATATTCTAAATATTTTTGAAAAACATGGCGGTCTTTATGGGTCTATAGAATATCATTTTTACTACACCGTAGTTAATGATACGCTTTGGACATCTAATGGAATAGAAGAATATTCAAACGACACGGAATTGAAAATTTTGTGGTTAAAAACCACTGCACCACAGTATTAAAAAAGTTAGTTACTAAATTTTATAAAAAAGTATTATTTACAATATTTACAATGAAAAAAGTATTATTGATTATTTTAGGAATTGCATTAACGTATGGCGTTGATGCACAATTGCGCTATGGCGTAAAACTTGGAGGCACTCTGTCGAGCCTTTATATGAAGGCAGAAGGAGAATCGGACAGCAGCGACCCCAAAATCGGCATTAAAGCAGGCGGGATACTGGAGTATTCTTTTTCGCCTTACTTCGCTTTGCAACCCGAACTGTTATATATAAACAACGGCGGAAAATTTGAAGACGATTTATTGTTTAATCTGCACAGTTTACAATTGCCCGTAAATGTAAAGTATAAAATGGGTACGGAGAAATTGAAATTCTATGTTACAGCCGGACCATATCTCGGATATATCTTTGCGGCACGATTAAAAAATGGACCTGTCAGCATAGACGCTTTCGATGAGGAGGTGAACACGGGTACCGGGTTGGAGCTGAAACATCTTGATTTTGGTGTGGGCGCAGGTTTTGGCATTAAGATTGCCGGCAAATACATTGTTGGAACAGGCTATCAATATGGGCTTGCGAATATTACGGGAGCAGAAGGCGTAACCGTAAAAACCGGCACATTCAATTTGTCAATAGGGTATTTGTTCTGATATTATGTTCTTTACGAAACCTTCTGCGGTTAAAAAATCGGTAAGAAAATGAAAACAGGAGCAAAAGGAACGGGATTCTTTCCCGTTCCAATACTCATCTTTTTCCTGCTTGTCGTATTTATTTCGTGTCGCAAGGACGACGACCCTGAATATCCTCAGCCTGTGGCGCATACTGTTTTGGTGTATATGGTTGCCGATAACAATTTGTATAAATATGCAACAAAAAACCTTGAAGATATGAGCGAGGCATGGAACAAAAACAATAACGGGAAAATGATAGTTTTTCTTGATGTTCCGGAGCCCGACGTTCCGAGGCTGATAGAAATCGACGGCAATTATACGGACGTCAACAGCAATGCAGTCAAGTACTACGATGATTTGAATTCGCTTGAAAAAGTCAATATGCGAAATATAATCAATGACGTCATACGGATGTTTCCGGCGAAGCAATACACTCTTATTTTATGGTCGCATGCTACCGGTTGGCTACCCAAAGGAGCAGCGTTGAATTATACAAGGAATCTTCATGCCGTTGAACTCAAATCGTTTGGAAAAGATGGCGTTGAAGAAATGGATATAGCCGATTTATCGGAAGCCATACCCGATAATGTTTTCAGTACTATTGTTTTTGACGCCTGTTTCATGAGTGGAATTGAGGTATTGTGCGAGTTTATCGACAAAGCCAATTACGTTATCGCTTCACCGACAGAAATTTTAGCGCAAGGATTTCCATATCAGAAAATCACGCCATTACTGTTTACTCATTCTAACCGGCCTGCAATATGGGCAGAGTCGTTTTTCGAACACTACAATTCGCAGGAAGGAGCATACCAATCTGCGACTGTAGGAGTTGTCGACATTTCCGAACTCAAAACCCTGTTGAATATATTAAAGGATTTCCAACTGAATGAAAATTCGATTGATATAACCAAAATACAATGTTATGACAGGACTAAAACCGGCATGTTTTTTGATTTTAACGACTATGTAAAACAATTATGCATTCATGAAAACGATTTCCGAAAATACCTTGAACAATACAATAAAACAGTTATTTACAGTAATTATACAACAAGTTTTGTGAATGTATTCGATATAAATTCCTGTTCGGGACTGAATTGTTTTATTCCGTCACACAGTCTTCGTGATGACTTAATATCACACTATCAACAAACAAGGTTTTATAATACAGTCTTTAGAAAATAAGGTTTTTGCAGGCACAGAAAAAATATCCTGACATTATTAACCTTTCAGGTCTCCGGCTATTTGACGGGCTTTTGAGTGACCGTGTCGATGCAGGTAATCTTTTACCTTGTCTCGTAGTTTCTGCTCTGATTTTTTACTCGGATGGATATTCAGGTATTTGTGACTGCCTCCGTTGAGGTCTGTATCATAACGTATCGTAAACCCTAAAAAGTTGAACGGTGTGTTACGCGTTTCGGCGGGCTTCATATGAGGAATCTCTTCCTTGCTACGCCGCTTCGACTTCATCCCGAACGACAAATTTGGATGTTTGTAACTTTCATACAAATAGACATTTAATTATATATACGCACGCCTCGTGACGCACCAAGGAACACAAAGTAAACTATAGTATCCTTTGTGGTTAAAAATAATAGAAAAATTACTATAACCGGACAATGCCAATGCGACAATTTGAACAAGTGCGACGACTTGAAATGCACCACTGTCATACTCCTTTCTTTCGATTTAAAATATTTTTAGTAATATTGCACCGTTATTTGTAAGGGTTTATAATGTGACAACCGGATACGAATTTTCTCATATCTGGTTGTTTTTTGTAAAATTTATAACAGACAAGAACAATATTGGCAAAAATTTTAGGAAAACAGTATAAAACAGCAAAAATTCGTCACAACGATTATGAAAGAAAAAAGTTTATATGAAAGTGGATTTGAGCATGATTCCTGCGGAGTTGGAATCGTAGCGAACATTAAAGGAGACAAATCTCACGATATTGTTGAGAAAGCATTACAGATTCTCGAAAACATGTTGCATCGCGGAGCCGAAAGTTCCGACAACAAAACAGGCGACGGAGCAGGAATCACCATACAAATCCCTCACGAGTTTACTCTTTTACAGGGCGTTCCCGTGCCTGCGCCCGGGAAGTACGGAACCGGAATCATCTTTTTACCGAAAGACAAAAAACTGTCCGTTTTATGTCTAAACATTATACAGGAAGTTTTGGACGGCGAAGGATTGTCACTGTTGAAAGTCAGGGATGTGCCGACAAATTCCGATATTCTGGGAGAGATTTCACGAAATTCTGAACCCGATATTAAGCAAATCTACGTTGTAAGCAAAGAAAATCATGGCAATCTGGAACTCCGGCTGTACGTTGCGAGGAAAAAAATCGAAAAACGAATCAATGCGCTTTCGTCTGTCGCTCCACACGATTTCTATATTGTAAGTCTTTCGTCGCAGAGGTTGACGTATAAAGGAATGTTGACATCCACACAGTTACGGGAATATTTTCTTGATTTGAGTAATCCGTATTTCACGAGCGCGCTTGCTCTGGTACATTCGCGTTTCAGCACCAACACCTTGCCAACCTGGGATTTGGCGCAACCTTTCCGATTGCTTGGTCACAACGGCGAAATCAATACCATTCGCGGAAACCGGCACTGGATGCAGGCTCGCGAAAGCGTGCTGAAAGCGTCGGGATTAGAGGATGTTTCCCCTATTGTTCAGAACGGTATGAGCGACAGCGCCTCGCTCGACAATGTCCTCGAATACTTCGTGATGGCGGGAAAAAGCCTGCCGAATGCACTGTCGATGCTTGTTCCCGAAAGCTGGAACGAAAAGAATCCCATATCAAACGAATTAAAAGCATATTACGAATATCACAGCCTGATAATGGAACCTTGGGACGGACCTGCAACACTGCTGTTTACCGACGGTCGATATGCCGGAGGGATGCTGGACAGAAACGGTTTGCGTCCTGCGAGATACCTGATAACCAAAGACGATACCATCGTGATTGCTTCCGAAGCCGGAGTACTGTCGTTTGACGCCGGCGACGTGAAGGAAAAAGGACGTCTGCGTCCGGGTAAGATGTTGATGATCGACACTTTGGAAGGAAAAATATATTACGATTCCGACCTTAAAGAAGCATTGGCATCGGCGTATCCCTACAGCGAATGGCTGGCGAAAAACAGGATAATGCTGTCCGACATATCATCGGGACGCGTTGTCAAGCACAGAGTTAGCAACCACAAAGAATTTCTGCACGCTTTCGGATACACAAAAGAAGATATCGAACGGATAATCATCCCCATGGCGACCGACGCGAAAGAACCCGTCGGCTCGATGGGCAACGACACTCCTTTGGCGGTGTTGTCGGAGAAACCGCAATTGCTGTACAGTTATTTCCGGCAACTGTTTGCACAGGTTACAAATCCTCCGATAGACCCTATACGTGAGGAACTTGTGATGTCGCTGTCGTTATATATCGGACGTCAGGACGGTAATTTTCTTGAGCCTTCGCCCGATTTGTGCAAGATGGTGAAACTGCACACTCCGGTCATCAGCAGCGACGAATTAGACCTGCTGGCAAACCTGGGATACAAGGGATTCAGGGCTTTATCGCTTCCGATGATATTCGACTCAAACAAGGGACACAAAGGAATGGAATCGGCGTTGGACAACCTTTGCCGTCAAGCGGAACAGGCGGTCGACGACGGTTACAACTACATAATCCTCAGCGACAGAAATGTCGATGCAAACAACGCTGCAATACCTTCGTTGCTGGCGGTATCGACTGTGCATCATTATCTTATCGCCAAACAGAAAAGAATGCAGATAGTCATTGTCGCCGAAACCGCCGAAGCCCGCGAGATGATGCATTTTGCCTTACTGTTCGGTTTCGGAGCCACAGCCATCAATCCCTACATGGCTCTGTCGGTGATAGATGAGCTGACAAGTCGCGGCGAAATCCGTAACGACTACAAAACGGCGGAGACAAAATACATCAAATCCATACACAAGGGACTTCTCAAAATCATGTCGAAAATGGGAATCTCCACGTTAAGAAGTTATCGTGGAGCGCAGATTTTCGAAGCCGCAGGATTAAATCAGGAGTTTCTCGACAAATATTTTAAAGGGATGAGTTCCCGAATCGGCGGCATTGGTCTTGAAGAAGTTGCGAACGATGCGCTTGCCCGACATTCGGCGGCGTTTGAGTCCGAAATAGAATCGAACGCTCTGATAAACAGCGGAACTTACGCATATCGCCGCAACGGTGAAAGTCATGCGTGGAATCCCGAAACAATATCGAAACTGCAAATCGCAACACGAACAGGCGATTATGCCAAATTCAAAGAGTTTTCCAAAATTGTCGATAACAAACCAAGTCCCGTATTTCTGCATGATTTCCTCGTTTACAAGAAAAATCCGGCGGGAGCGATAGACATATCCGAAGTCGAACCTGTTGAAAATATCATGAAATATTTTGTCAGCGGAGCGATGTCGTTCGGCTCGATAAGCAAGGAAGCGCATGAGGCTTTGGCTGTTGCCTTAAATACAATAAAAGGAAAAAGCAATACCGGCGAGGGCGGCGAAGACCCTTCCCGATTTGTCGTCGGCGAAGACGGGCTGAACAAACGCAGCGCCATAAAGCAGATTGCGTCGGGACGGTTCGGCGTAACGGCTGAATATCTTGTCAATGCCGACGAAATCCAAATCAAGATAGCGCAGGGTGCAAAACCCGGAGAAGGCGGTCAACTGCCGGGTTACAAGGTCGATAAGATTATCGCCGCAACACGTCATTCGATACCCGGAATCTCGCTGATATCGCCGCCGCCTCATCACGATATTTATTCTATCGAAGATTTGGCGCAATTGATTTTCGACTTGAAAAACGTTAATCCATCGGCGCGAATCAGCGTTAAACTCGTGTCGGAGACGGGTGTCGGGACAATTGCCGCGGGCGTTGCCAAAGCCAAAGCCGACGTGATTGTCATCAGCGGTTGCGAAGGCGGAACCGGCGCAAGTCCAATCAGTTCGATATTCCGCGCCGGAATGCCGGGCGAACTCGGTCTGGCAGAGACACAGCAGATTTTGGTCGCCAACGATTTGCGGAAATATGTCCGTCTGCAAACCGACGGTCAGTTGAAAACAGGAAAAGACATAATCATTTCGGCGCTTCTGGGAGCCGAAGAATTCGGATTTGCCACAAGCGCGCTTATCGTGCTGGGTTGTGTGATGATGCGTAAATGTCATCTAAATACCTGTCCGGTAGGCGTTGCCACTCAGGACGCCGAACTGCGTAAACGTTTCAGTGGAAAACACGAATATCTTGTCAACTTCTTTACTTTTCTGGCGACAGAGGTGCGTGAACATCTTGCTGTCATGGGATTTCGCAGTCTGAACGAAATAGTCGGACGCGCCGACCTTATCGAAAGAATAGAAACAGGCAATGCAAAAGCCGCAAAGTTAGATTTCTCGAAGATGCTGTATTTCGACAAAAATCTCAACAATGATTTGAAATTCACTACTCCCCAAGAACACCGGATTGGCAATGTTTTGGATATATCGCTGATAGAAAAAGCAAAGCAGGCGCTTATCCAGCTTAAACCGGTGCGTCACGAAACGACAATCACGAACATCAATCGTGCTGTCGGGACGATGCTTGCGGGCGAGGTCGCCAAGTTATACGGGAATGCCGGTATACCCGACGAAACGATTCGGATTGTGTTCAAAGGCTCTGCCGGACAAAGTTTCGGAGCGTTTTTGCCGGCGGGGATAACGTTCCGGCTCGAAGGCGAAGCGAACGATTATCTCGGCAAGGGCTTGTCAGGAGGACGGATAATTGTCTTGCCTCCCGAAGGCAGTACTTTTGAACCGGATAGAAACATAATCGCCGGTAACACTTTGCTTTACGGGGCTACATCGGGCGAGGTTTACATCAGCGGAGTAGTCGGAGAAAGGTTCTGCGTGCGCAACAGCGGCGCAACAGCCGTCGTCGAAGGAAGCGGCGACCATTGTTGCGAATATATGACCGGCGGACGAGTGGTCGTATTGGGTTCGTGCGGGAAAAACTTCGCCGCCGGAATGAGCGGCGGTATCGCTTACGTCCTCAACATGGATGATAACTTCGACTATTTCTGCAATATGGAAATGGTGGAACTCTCATTGATAGAGGATAAAGTTGACAACGAAGAATTACGCACGCTGATTTCCGCTCACAAAAAACATACGCAAAGTCCCGTAGCAAAACGTATTCTGAACGACTGGGATAACTATGTGAAACATTTCATCAAAGTCCTGCCGATAGAATACAAGAAAGTTCTCCACGAAGAAAAAATGGAAGCGCTCAAAAAGAAACTCGAACAGGTAGAACATGATTATTGACTTTAAATTGTTGATTTTAGATTATTATGTGGAAATGGTATGCACTTTTATCGGCTTTGTTTGCAGCTCTCACTGCCATATTAGCCAAAGTTGGAATTAAGGGAATCAGTGGAAACACAGCAACTGCGGTACGAACAGGAGTCGTTTTGCTTTTGGCATGGGTTATTGTCTTGTTTAGCGGACAAATGAAAGAGGTGAAAGACTTAACTAAAAACAACCTGATATTTTTGATTCTTTCAGGTTTAGCGACAGGCCTCTCATGGATATTTTATTTTAAAGCGCTGGAAACCGGTAATGTATCGAAAGTCGCGCCGATTGACAAATTGAGCGTTGCTTTTGTTATAATACTGTCGTTCTTCTTTTTGCACGAAACAATGGATTTGAAAACAATCATAGGTGGACTTTTAATAGTCTCAGGCGCTATTGTGTTGGTATTATAACCATCTTCATATTTATTTGTGTATCACGAATCGACAATCTATGGCAAATTATTTTCATTTTTACCTCGATTGTAAATATTGCGGAATCAAAAATTATGTCACATTTATAAATCTTTTATATCTTTGCGGAAAAGTTGATAAAATGATGAAGATTCGATTTTTGTTGATTATAACTACTTTGGTAGTATTTTGCTATGGTCAAGCGGCAGCCCAAACAGAGATAATTCTGGATATAGAGCCTAAGCAAGACACAATAATGATTGGTGATCAGGTTACGCTGAAAGTCTCAGTGGTCGCGCCAAAAGATGAGGTTATTGTTTTCCCTGATTTCAAAGAAAAACTGTCTGAAAAATTGGAGTTGATAGAAACAACAGTTGTTGATACTCTCAAATCTAAGGATGACAATTTCAGGCATCTGGAACGAAAATATCTGATAACTTCTTTCGATGAAGGACGTTATCATATCAATAGATTTCCAGTGCTGAAAGTTACTCCGTCGGGAGTTGACACCTTGTATAGCTCCAACGAAATTATCCTGATAATCAAAACAGTTGAGCTGGACAAAGATTTTCAACCCTACGATATTAAAAATATCAAAAACTATCCTTCGCAATGGTGGTTATGGGCTGGAATCAGCGCAATTGTAGCTTTGTTGATTACCGCTTTGGCGATTTTCCTGATTAAGAAATATCGGAAACCCGCCGAAAAAATCAACAAATTGAAAATAAATCCATATCTCTGGGCTACGCACGAGTTGGAAAACTTGAAAAATTCCAACCTCGCCACCACACGCACAAAAGAATACTATTCGCGACTTACCGATATTGTGCGGGAATACATTGAGTTACAGACAAATGTCTCTGCAATGGAGAAAACTTCCGACGAAATATTATCCCTCTTGCCCGACACTGTTTTCAATTCTAAAGAACTCATTCAGAATATCAGGGATTTGTTCAGTGTCGCCGATTTGGTTAAGTTTGCAAAATATCCCGCTTCGATGTTTGAGTGCGAAACAAGTTGGGACGAAGCGCACAAGTTTGTAACGCAAAGCAATAATATAGTAAATGAATTAAAACAGTCTGAAAATGAAGAAGATTCTGGAGATACTGGAAATACCGCAATTTGAGAATCCTTTTGTATTATGGACATTGATTCTTTTGGCGCCATATATAATATGGTATGTAATATGGGGTCGAAAATCATGGGCAACGCTCAAAGTATCAACTATTACGCCGCTGAAAAAGGTAGCCGGAGGAGTATATCACTATTTGCAGCATGTCCCGTTTGTATTGCGATGTTTTGTTTTTGCACTTATTATCGTTGCTCTTGCACGTCCAAGGTCATCGAAAATATTCGAAGCTACAAGCGTCGAAGGAGTAGATATCATGTTGATAATGGACATCTCAACCAGCATGTTGGCTCAGGATTTCAAACCCAATAGGTTGAACGCTTCGAAAGATATCGCCATTGAGTTTGTATCACAACGTCAAACCGACCGTATCGGCTTGACTGTCTTTGCCGGAGAAAGTTTTATCCAATGTCCGCCTACAACCGACAGAACAACGCTTATCAATCTCATCGCCAAAGTGCAAACAGGCTTAATAACAGACGGTACGGCTATCGGAAATGGACTGGCAACCGCTGTGAGCCGCCTCCGTGACAGCGATGCAAAAAGCAAGGTTGCTATCCTGATGACCGATGGGGTAAACAATTCGGGTAACGTCACTCCAGAAACTGCCGGCGAATTGGCTAAACTGCACAGAATAAGGGTATATACTATCGGTATCGGCTCAAACGGAACTGCCCCCTACCCTGCCCAGACACCTTACGGTATCCAGATGATTCAGCAACCCGTAGAAATCGACGAGGCTTTGCTCAAAGATATTGCTACTCAAACAGGAGGACAATATTTCAGGGCTACCAACAATACCAAACTTATCGAAATCTACAGCCAGATTAACGAAATGGAAAAAACAAAAAATCTAATAGACAGTTTTCCCATTTATAAGGAAGAATTTCTGATTTACGCTTTGGCTGCCTTCTGTTTGCTGATGTTGGAACTTTTAATTAGATTGTTTGTTTTGAGACGAATACCTTAATTTGATATAAAGAACTATGGTAGAATTTAAAAATTTGTATTTTTCGTGGTTATTGCTCGTGATTCCATTATTACCGCTGATTTACGGGCTGAGCGCTTATTTCCAGCGCAAACGTTTATCGCGTTTCGGCGACATTCAACTGATGAAACCGCTTATGCCTCTGGCGTCAAAGGCGAGAGGATGGGTGAAAATAACAGTGATTTGCATAGCTTTGTTTTTCTTTATCACGGCGTTGATGCAGCCACGTATAGGACAGGTCGTCGCCGAAGTGAAATCCAAAGGCGTCGAAGTAATTGTCGCTCTTGACGTGTCGAACAGTATGTTGGCTACAGATTTTTCACCTTCACGGCTCGAACATTCGAAACTTGCAATCGCACGTTTGGTCGAAGGTCTCAAGGACGACCGGATAGGACTGATTATCTTTGCCGGTGATGCTTATGTCCAACTGCCTATAACAACTGATTATATGTCGGCAAAACTGTTCTTGAACGCAATAAGTACAGATATCGTTTCGAGACAGGGTACTGATATATCTAAGTCTATTGACTTGGCAATGAAATCGTTTTCGTCACAAAGCGGAAACAGCAAGGCGTTGATAATAATTACCGATGGCGAAAACCAGGAAGGCAATCCCATTGAAATGGCGGAACTTGCACACGCCGAAGGAATAACCATCCATACTATCGGGATAGGTTCGACGGAAGGCGCCCCGATAATACTGCAAAACGGTACTATGCTGAAAGATAAATCGGGAGAAATCGTTATGTCGCATTTGGATTTGAACACCCTAAAATTAGTGGCTTCGGCGGGTGGAGGAAGCGCAACAATCGCTTCACAGTCGGATTTGGGATTGAGCGATATTTTCCGGAGTATTAAGGACATGGAAAAACAGGATTTGTTGACGGAGGAATTTCGAACATATTTTGAACTGTATTACATCCCGTTATCTATCGCATTGCTACTCCTTGTTATAGAAGCTATTATACTGAAAAGGAAAAATAAGTACTTACAAAAACTAAATTTATTCAGACATAAAAATGGGTGATAATATACTTTTTTCGCTGTGGAATTTTCAAGTGTCGTTTGTTCTGCTTATTGAAGTAATATCCTCGATATTAAGTTTTTTGTGCATACTGTTTGCCGTGAAGGAGAAGATTTGGACGTTTCCGCTTGGAATGGTCAGCACGGCGATGTATTTCTTCGTATTTTTCATGCAAGAACTCTATTCGTCAATGACTTTGCAGATAATGTTTTTTACATTCAACGCCTACGGACTCTACAAATGGACGCATCCGAGCGAAAAAGACGCGACAAAAGCGGATAATACCCTCGCCGTTACTTTATTGAAATTGAAAGGTCGCGTTTTGACGGGTACAACAATTGTTGTCTTAACTTTGATATTTGGATATGTGACATCTAACCTTTTTAAAGGAGAAGAATTAGAATACAATTACACATATATACCACTTGTGTTTCAAAAGTTGTACAAATACATTTTCCTATATAAAGTTTATATTGATGCATTCATTCTTTCAGCCAGTCTTGTCGCCCAATATTTAATGGCGATAAAGAAGTTGGAAAGTTGGGCAATATGGTTTTTAGTTGATATTATAGCAACTTTATTTTACTTTATCACAGTGGGTTGGGCTACGGGAATATTGTATTTCGTCTTTATCTTCACGGCCGTCATGGGCTGGATAGAATGGAAAAAAAGTATGCTTCGTAATAGGTAATCGTTCTTTTTTCAATAACCGGTTTATTGCGGCTCTTTTCCGTAGAAGCTTTTTTTCATTTTCCCAATCAACGCTATATGTGATTTCTGTTGTTTTGCGTTCCGTCCAATTGCCGTGAACATCAATTTTCAGATACTTATAGAACCAGTTTATTTCTTCACTTTCTTCCCAATTATTCCGGGAAGAAGACGAGGACAGACCAATGACAGACTACGATGTGATTGTAATCGACTAAAAATATATCGCTTACAAAAAGCGTTATTATACCTTATTTATTTTGCATACCTTACCGTTGAGATAAAATATTTTTCAGGCAAGGAAAAAAATTGCGAATAAATAAAAAACCATTATCTTTGCGCGGTAAAATTTTGTAGTCGGATGATACGAAAAATAGATAAAAGACGTCTGATCAGTTACATTCTGATGGTGATATTTGTGCTTTACTATGCGAATATCTGTTTCTTTTATCACAGTCACATTATCAACGGCGTTACCATTGTCCATTCGCATATACACAGCAAGGCTCACGCGCAAACAGGTACGCACAGCAGCAGCGAATTGACGTTGATTTCAGTACTGTCATCTTTCCAGACGTTTCAGGCAGGCTTATGTTTTGCGGGTCTGGGAGTATTCCTTTTTCTACAGACAATTATCCGTCCTTTCGTCAAGGATAGAATTACCCAAAAATCTGTTATCTGCATATCTACACGAGCGCCCCCTCAGATATTCTAATTCAAGCAATTCAAGCAGTTCAAGCAATTATTAATTATTAATTATTAATTATTAATTATTAATTATTTTAAATCATTATTTTCAAATGAAAAGAATATTCATACTTGCATGGGTATGTATTATGTTAGGCTCGTGCAAACAAGATAAACCTGCATACGAAAATGCAGACATCCGGTATAAAGGCGATACCATCGTTGTATCCGAAAAATCGCCTGTTTCGAAGGACATCGTCGTTGGTAGCGCTCAGTTACAGGATTTTTCGGCGGAGTTCAGGACAGTAGGAACCGTTCGTCCGGCGTCGGGAAAATTAGCGGGGATTGCTCCGCCGTTTGCCGGAC
>JAISXV010000017.1 GCA_031270335.1 Prevotellaceae bacterium
TTCCGACCACAAAATTCGGTAAAACCGCTCACGCTTTCAATGAACATGGTTTACATGTACTTGCTACGATTTTAAAGTTGCCTTTAGCGACTGAAATGATGTTTGCCATTATCAAAACATTTGTAAAAGAACTAAATAAGCAGCCATGGAAACAGGAAGTATAAAAATCATTAATGAAGAAGGCAAAGCGCCTTCGGTCGAAATGCAATTGATAAACAACGATTTATGGCTTTCCTCTTATGAAATTGCGAAGACTTTCAATTGTTTTCCGCAAAAAATAGAAGCCAATCTTCGCAGTATCTTTAAAAATCATCTGCTTTGGGAAAACGATTGTACATACAATCACAGATACACTTACAAAGGACAGGAAAGGCAATGCCTTTATTACAATCTTGAAGTCCTGATTTTTTTAAGTTACCGGATTGCGACTTTTGAGGCGCTGATATTTCGACAGTTTCTCAAATCCGCTTTGCGGGAACATCTGCAAAAGAAAGAAAATAAGAATGACACAAAACTGTTCTGGTATTTTAATTTAAACAGAATCAAAGTTACTGTTAAGTCCATTTTTGACTGACAGCCCGATTTTTCACGGAATCGGGCTTTTTCATAAATTCTGTCGGGACACGCTTTGCCGTTTCAGTTTCGCTGTTCGTAATCTGCTGCCGCTTCGCTTTGCAGCAGATACGTCGCTCCACTTCACTGGAAAAGCAAGTCCCGACAGGACAGGGCAAAAGTACATGCGGCAGCTGTACATTTGCAGAATTATCATTTTCGGATGATAATTGCAAGTCAGGTATTTATATAAACATAAAAGATAGGCGGAGAGCCTACCTTTTTCTTAACCTAAAACTTAACCTATGAAAAAACCAACTTTCGGACGCAAAGGTACGGTATATTTTTTAATTTCCAAATCAAAAAATGAAAATATGAATCGAAAATGAAGTGAATCATGTGTATTTCAGTATATTAAAGTAAGTGTTTTTCTGTAAAAAATGTTTTTATTCATTTTTTTATTCCTGATATTTTCTTATGGGCGACCTTCTACGCTTGTTCCTGTTTTGTCGATATAAATATATGTGCCGTTGAATTCCACCCAAGCAAGCCCGTCGGAAAAATCGAATACATAACTGTATTTAAAAGGAATGACTTCTTTGCCTGTGCGGTCTATAAACCCCCATTTGCCATTCAATTTTACAGCAGCAAGTCCTTCGGAAAAAACTCCTGCATCATCGTATTTCAAAGGAATGACTTCTTTGCCTGTTCTGTCAAGGTAGCCCCATTTATCATTCAATCTAACACAAGCAAGCCCTTCGGAAGGGGAATAGGCATTATTGTATTTGAAAGGAATGACTTCTGTTCCTGTTTTGTCAATGTAACCCCATTTATCATTCAATTTCACAGCAGCAAGCCCTTCGGCAAACCAAAATGCATCATCGTATTTCAAAGGAATGACTTCTGTGCCTGTTTTGTCAATGTAACCCCATTTATCATTCAATTTCACAGCAGCAAGCCCTTCGAAAAAACGGAATGCATCATCGTATTTCAAAGGAATGACTTCTGTTCCTGTTTTGTCAATGTAACCCCATTTATCATTCAATTCCACAGCAGCAAACCCTTCGGAAAAACGGAATGCATCATCGTATTTCAAAGGAATGACTTCTGTGCCTGTTTTGTCAATGCAACCCCATTTATCATTCAATTTCACAGGAGCAAGCCCTTCGGAAAAAGAATAGGCACTATTGTATTTCAAAGGAATGACTTCTGTGCCTGTTTTGTCGATGTAACCCCATTTATCATTCAATTTCACAGCAGCAAGCCCTTCGGCAAACCAAAATGCATCATCGTATTTCAAAGGAATGACTTCTGTGCCTGTTTTGTCAATGTAACCCAATTTATCATTCAATTCCACAGCAGCAAACCCTTCGGAAAAACGGAATGCATCATCGTATTTCACCGGAATGACTTCTTTGCCTGTTTTGTCAATGCAACCCCATTTATCATTCAATTTCACAAGAGCAAGCCCTTCGACAAAATACCAAACCATATCATATTTGTCTTTGGCTTTTAGTCTTGTTTCTTCCTGTTCTTTTATTGCTTCGTCGCATTTCGTTATCCAGCCGGCAATTTCATTACGGGAAGATTCGGAAGGTGTAACAGCACAGGAGTCTCCATTCAGGATTGCCTCAAAACATGTTTTTGCTTCCTCGAAATTTTCGGCGTTACAGGCTTCGATACCTTTGTTTCGAAGCGTTCTGTAACACTCATCCGAACTCGACAGTACGCCCGTGACAAACAGAATCAGGAACAGAGCTGCAATACCGCCCGCAACACTCAGAAGGATACGTTTAAGGGCTTTCGGTTTGTTGTCCTTTTTCTCCGGTCTGTTCGGAGTCTGTTTAAACTGTATTTTCTCTCCCCGCAGATGTTGCCCGCTCCATTCCACGAGCTGTTTTGCGGTGGGTCTGTCCCATGCTTCCAGAGCGAGACACCGCATAACGGTTTCCTTCAATTCTTCGGAATAGTTCCCACTGTTAATGTTCGGGATATCCGCTCCGCTTTTCTGAATCAGTCCGCCGTGTTCTCCGAAAGGCGTGTCGCCGGTAAGCAGTTCGTACACTGTAGCGCCCAGCGCCCAGACGTCGCTTGCCATGATGGGTGTATTGTCTTTGCCGAAGCGTTCGGGCGCCATGTAAGCGATGGTACCTCCCGAAGTGTTATGTTTGGGAGCGCTTTTGCGAAGTGTGCTTCTTGCCCTTGCGCTTATGCCGAAGTCGGTAATCAGATACTGACCGTTTGCATCAATCAGCACATTGTCGGGTTTGATATCCTGATGAATCACCGGAGGTTCCTGCGCATGGAGGTATGCCAGCCCTGCCGCCACGTCGCGGAGAAAGTTCCACGCTTCGTTTTCGGTAATCCTGCCGACTGACTTGTGCGCCGAGCCGCGTTCGCAAAACGGCATAATCAGATAGGGCATACGTTCGCATACGTCGTAATACGAGGGTCGCAGCAGATTTCCGTGATTGAAGTTAAAGACTAATGAAAACTCCTGACTGAAAAGCCGTACTCCGTCTTCGTCCAACCCTGTCCCCGGCGCATAGATTTTCAGCGCCACCTTCAAGCCTGTTTTGGTGTCTTCCGCCAGCCAGACTTCCGAAAAACCGCCCCGTCCCAACAGTCGGATGAGACGGTAACGGTCTTTGTCAAATAATGTGTTGTCCTGTAGTTGCATTGTTAAGACTATTCTGTGGGATTTAGTGGATTACAAAAAATATATAATGTATCGTTTATCTGCAAAGACTGTTTCGGAGGCTTTCCTTTGTATAATTCAGGCTTAAATCCCTCATTATGCTCGCCAATAAAGTCGATGAACTCATCACCGGGCTGACCTCTATAATTACAAGAGTCTTGTGCAAACTTCAAGACGCTACTCCATCCTGCTCCCTGAGGAACGGGATATACTAAATATTGTTTATGTCCTCTTTGTACTCTGAGATATGTTTGGGGAGGCGTCGTATTGCCGGATTCCCCGTTAGATATTCCTCTGTTATTGCCATTTGAAACGCCTGTTTTCAGTATCTTGCTAATGGAATCAATCTTATTTTCATCATCAGATGTGATGAATTTCGCTGTATCAATACCTTTTATTATACTGTCACCGGAATTTTTTAAGAGAATCTCTCTACGCTTTCTGCACAGTTTTGCGTGCCTTACCTCATACAGACTGTCCAGTTTAGCCCGGTCAAACTCGATATATTCCTTATATATCAGTTTGAAACACGAATCCGGAAGGTTTTTGCTTTCCAATTTTCCTGCCCAATATTTTAAATCCACACGATACATGTTTATATCTATACAGGAGTCTCCCGTCGGTTTGTATTTTTCGAGTAAATCGGTAACTTCTTTCAGCAAGGTTTCCCTGTTCACAGTTTTTTCTCCACGGTTGAAGAGAAAATATCCGGCGAGCAATCCTGCCAAGAGCATGACAAACGCGATAACTGCAGTAAGCAGCCACTGTTTTGTCTTTGTTTTTTTCGGTACGTCTTTTTGCTGTCCATAATAGACATCTGCGCTGTTCGGCGTTTTAGCTCCGGAGAGAATCCGGCAAAGCGCAATGGTGACGTTATCGTGCCATCCCGCATTCTGAGCGCCGTACCATAAGGCATTGAGACATTCGTTCATGCTTTCGGTATGACCGGCGATTAGCGTTTCTATTTCGGCATTTCGCAGCACTCCGCACAGCCCGTCGCTGCACAGCAAAATGATGTCGCCGTTGTTCAGGGGGAAACTTTTTACGTCGGGACGCGCTTTCTGACGCGGGTCGCCGAGGCTTCGGGTAATGATGTTGTTGCTGGGATGGTCGAACGCCAGGTCGGGGGTTAATTTACCGGCGTCAACCAGTTCCTGCACATACGAGTGGTCGTGCGAAAGCTGTTCCAGTCCCGATACGGGATTGAAGCGGTAGGCACGGCTGTCGCCGCACCATCCCACATAAACACTGTCTCCGATAATCCAGGCAAGGACAACAGTGCTGCCCATTCCTTCCTTCGCTTTGTCGGCGCGTGCTTCTTCCTTGATTTTAGCGTCGGCTGTTACGATAGCTTTCTCTATGTGACGCCTGACGGCATCGGGAGAAGAAATCACATCACTGCTGATTTGTTCCGGTTCGAACAGTGTTTTGATGGTATTTACGGCAATTTCGGAAGCCTTTTCTCCGGCATTCATACCGCCCATACCGTCGCATACCACCATTAAGGCGCCTTTTTCGTCCAGAGAGATAACCTCATCGCCTATGAAACTCCATTTTCCATCGGACAGATTGTTGCCCAACTGAAAATTATCTTCATTCTTACTGTTTGGTCTTCCTGCCGCCTCGCATCGGGCGGCCAGTTTTAATTTTATTAAACTCATCGTTTTTTTTCCTGTTAAATAGTTATACGTATCTTATTTATTTCTTTTTCCGCTTTTTTTTATCGGCGCTGTCCTGCGTACCTGCGGGAGCTGCCTGTGTACCTGCGGGAGTTGCCTGCGTACCTGCGGGAGTTACCGGCGTCAGTCTTCCCGACCGGACGGATTGCAGCGCTGATGCTGCGGTATTCGGGTCGAGGACGGCGACGTTCCATTTACTGTCAATCTTAATCAGTATGCCCGACAGCTTAAATATTATCTGTCCGATGTCGCCTGTTTCCGGAACTATGTACAGACCGCCCAGTATTTCTTTGTCTGTAGCGGGGTTCTTTATTTCGTACCGTTTTTTGCCGGCTTCATACACGAGTTTTGTCCGGTATATTAGCAGCGAGAGCGGAAGAGTATCGGCTGCGGGCAGGGGTTTGTCGGAGACAGCCCAGACTAACCATCCGTCTTTTTCGCCCGGGCTGTAATTTTCGTTGAATCCTCTGCCTGCAAACATGGCGCTTTTGACATGAACGGCAAGACTGTCGGAGTGCAGTGTGCAGGAATCGGCAGAGAAGGGCGCCGTTCCGTAGTGCGTCGAATCCGGCGAACGCCAGTTTGTTTCGGAAATAACCGGCACATAATTCGCTATGTTCCGGTATTCTTCATACCGCGTATCGCTGTTCCAGGGGAACAGGATTCTGTTATCGCCGTAAAACCCGCCGCGTACTTTTATTCCCAGCGCATATACGGTTCCCAGATGCGGGTCGTTCCCCCAGCGGTAGTACGTTGGAGGCGTTGTGGACGTGTCTTTGATCTGATAATTCTGCCGTATGACAAACAGACCGTCTTTTACGGCGTCTTCTATCAGCTGCTGATTTGAGCTTAACTGTAAACCCGGCAGCTGTAGATTCTGTGCGCCGGCGGCAAGATTTAACATGCCGCAAACAATTATATAAAATATCCTTTTCATCTTTGAACTGTTTAAATAAATATTAATTGCCGATAGCCGAAACAGGTATGCCATAATTATATTCGTCGGTTCGAGATGATGACCTCGATACTATTCCTATTACAACCAGTTTGCCGTTTTTTTCGGCGAAAATGGGTCCTCCTGAATTGCCGTGTTCCGTACCGCGTGTATGAAGGAAACATCCGCTGTTGTCGAGACCGTCGAATCCGACAGAGAATTTGTTGTAGGGCGGGTTCAGGACGGATGGCGTATCGCCAACGCCAATTCCCATCGGAAATCCCAACACGTGAAGTTCTTTCCCCGAGCGCAGATTGTTGGACAGTGCGGCGTCGGCAGTCAATTTCCCTTTCGATGTGGTTTTCACGTATGCCCAGTCGGTCGAAAGCACTTTTTCGTTGTATTCGGGATTGACATACTGATAGTACAGCGGACTTCCATTGTCTAATGCCGCTATCTGTTCTTTTTTATCATACTGTTCGTTGACCGTGAAATCGGAGCTTTCGAAAGTAAACTGTTTTCCCGTTCTTGATATCGCTTTGATAACGGCAACCATTTTATAGTTGGGATAAGTGTCGGACAGAGCCACACTGCTGAGAATATTCCTGTCGCTGACGCTAAACCTCCAGAACTTGATGCAGTGCCTTGCTGTAACAAGCCGGCCGTCGTCGAGCAGGAATCCCGTACCGCTCCATACGTATGGTTCTCCATCGTCGTCAGTAACAATAACTTTGTTGCTTCCATCAGTCAGATAGACTGTTTCTACTGCCAGAAAGTAAATGTCGTCCTTGCATTTGTCAATCAAATCCTCGATTCGGGCAGGAACCGACGCCGCAGTTCGACGGGCAATTTTGGCTATGGAGTCCATGCGATGGGCAATGGAATCGTTTCGACGGCGTTCGTCTGCTATCCGCTGTGCCAGTGCGACATTATCTGCGATAATACGGGCAAATTCGGCGTCCCGGTGCGCTATTTCCTCCTGAAATCTGTTATATTGGAAGTAATTCCATCCGAACGCTCCGCCAACAGCCAGAACAAGGAAAATGCTCAGCAGTGTTATAGCCGTTTTGTAGGGGCGCAGAGCCTGCTGACGGAAAAGGCTGAGGCGTCGCGACAGCCCGATGCTGCCGACTGTTGATTTGGCTCCGGAAGGGATGATAAATCCCAGTTTCGGACCGTTGACGGAGAGCTGTATTTCGTCTCCGTTCTGAAGATACCATTCCTTTTCGATTTTCCTGCCGTTGAGGAAGGTCGAATTGGTGGTTGAGAGCTGAACCAGTTTCCAGTTATCGCCGCTTTTGACGATTGCGGCATGTCGCCGGCTGACGGTTCCGAACTCTTCGTCGAAACGTACCTGACATTTGGGGTCGCGTCCGAGTTCTATCTGGTCGACGATAATCTCCTGCGATTCTCCCGCTTTGTGGTATTTTGTACTGATTTTGTGTTCGAGGATATAATACCGTTTTCCCGAACCTCCCATAAGGGAACCCATGCCGGCGCCAAGCGAACCGGCGAACGAACGTCTGTAGGGCTGTGTTTCTTTTGCCATAATAGTAATACTTTTTTATTTATAAAATCTGTTAATTAAATTTTCGATAACGTAATCGTTGATACGCAGAAAAAGCGCATCCTGCTTTCTTTGCAGATGGTGAACGGCGTACATTAAGAAGATACTTAATATAAGCGCTACCAGAGTGGTGTCGAACGCCACGGCAAGCATTGAGGTAACTTTTTCGATGCCTTCGGGCGTGGAGGCGTCTTTGGTGTATCCCAGCGAGGCGGCAATGCCTATCACCGTGCCGATGAAGCCGACGGAGGGAATCGCCCAGGCTACATAGCGGATGAAGGACTGTTCGCTTTCCATTTCGGACTGATAGATTCGGATTTGCGCATCCGTCAGCCCCAATACTTCCGACGAAGATTTGCTTAACCGGTATTTGGTGCAGCATTTCTTCACCAGGTCGGTAAGGTAGAATCTGCCGGAGCGTTCGACCTGCTGTACGTTCAGTTTAAGCTGGTTTATGTCCTCGACGGATAATACCCAGTTTTCTTTTTCGGGCAGCAGATGCAGCGAAAAGGCGTCTTTTTCGCGGCTTGCGCGGCTGTTGAGCCAGTAAATCTCTATCATCCCGAAGACGAAGAGCAGGTAAGTAAATCCCTGTATCAGACCTTCGGGCATTATGCCTCCAAGCATAACCGGTATGCGCGGGGGCTGTTCGCCGGATGCGGCAACGATTATTATGCCCATCCAGACGGCTGTTATCATAAAACTGATAAAAAAACGTGTTGCTCTATTGTTTAGCATTTTTTCTATTGTATTAAATTAATATTCGTTTCTGTTACTTCAAGCGTTCCGACTGTTACATTCTGTCCGCGTTCCGTCAGCCGGATTTGCCGGAATGGAATTTTCTTCTGGTTTGCTGTTCCGGGAAATATCACCGCATAACCGTCAACCGTCGCGCTGCGGGCATGCTCCAGACTTGCGTTATGATATATGTTTACATATACCAGGTATTTGCCGGGGATAATGCCGGTTTGATAGAAAACTTCGTAACGGTCGTCGTCGTCGGATTCCCGGGAAACTACATCTTCCATCAGATTTCCGAAATCCGTGTTCTTCTTTTCAAAATAACAGATTTCGCCGGTAGCGGTATTTTTGACATACAAATCGACGTCGATGTTTTCGGGCCACATGCATATAACTCCGAGTTTTGCGTTCGTGCCGAATATTTTTCCGGCGGAGATATTCTGCTGTTGCGACTGCTGTTCGAGCTGCTGCTGCGCCTGCTGCAGTTGACGCTGTGTTTCCGCCAGCTCCTCGCGCAACCGGGTGTTTTCGTTTTCGAGATTCTCCATACGTTGCTGCATCTGCTGAACTTGACGGTTCAACTCGTCGATTGTCTGCTGCATTCCGGCTATTTGCGCCTGTATCTGTTCAAACAGCTCCGCCGGAATGGAATTGCGCGCCTGTTCTATCAGGCTGTTCAATTCTTCGACCTGTACGTCGAGCTGTTCTATCTGTTCCAGCGCATTTCGCTGTTCGGCGGTCATCTTGGGGACAATGATAAAAAGTATCAACACAGCGCCCAAGGCTCCCGACAGCAAGTCCAAAAAGGACATGCTAAATACATTCAGTTCTTTTCTTGCCATTTATTTAATCCTTTTCATTTTTTTATTCACTCATGTTATGAAAAATTCCAAAACACTGCCCACACAGTGTATTTTCTTCCCGAAAGCGTCGGGAACAAAATTCACTATGTGTATTTTCTTCCCGAAGGCGTCGGGAAGAAAAAACATACAGTGGGCAGTATTCCCGGACGCTCCGGCAACAAAACCCATACAGTGGGCAGTATTCCCGGACGTTTTTTCGCTCGGTGCAGTCGATGAAAGACTCCTGTATCTGTGTAACATG
>JAISXV010000067.1 GCA_031270335.1 Prevotellaceae bacterium
GCAAAATTATAACAAGATTTTCAGGCGATTGTTCTTTTTTTGACATAATTTTGTAACAAAGTCGTAATAACTTTATATCTTTGCGCCGGGAAATTTTCCTGATTTTAAATTATGATAAAGTATTGGATAAATTACAGTATTATTAATTAAATGGACTATGAGTTACACTTTGTTTGATTTTTTGAAACTGCTCGGATCTTTGGGTATGTTTCTGTATGGCATGAAGATAATGAGCGAAGGACTGCAAAAAATTGCAGGCAACAAACTCAGGAGCATCCTCTCTGCCATGACTGCCAACCGTTTTATGGGAGTTTTTACGGGAGTGTTGATAACGGCTCTGATTCAGTCGTCGTCGGCGACAACAGTGATGGTTGTCAGTTTTGTGAACGCCAAGATTCTCTCTTTAGCGCAATCTATCAGCGTGATAATGGGCGCCAATATCGGAACAACCGTTACCGCATGGCTTATTTCCATTTTCGGATTTACGGTTGATATCGGCGTTATGGTGTTGCCGCTGATTGGTTTGGCAATACCGCTGATGTTTTCGAAACGCAGTCGCAACCAGTCGCTGGCAGAGTTTATTATGGGTTTCGCTTTTCTGTTCATGGGTTTGGAGTTCCTGAAAACGAATGTCCCCGACGTCCAAAGCAATCCCGAGATGCTCGCATTTCTACAGAATTATTCCGATATGGGATTTGGTTCGATACTGTTGTTTGTCATGATAGGCACGCTGTTGACCATCATAGTACAATCGTCGAGCGCAACGGTAGCCATTACGCTCGTGATGTGCAGTCAGGGTTGGATTTCGCTCGAGATAGCCTGCGCCACTGTTTTGGGCGAAAATATCGGAACAACCATAACGGCAAATCTTGCGGCTTTATCTGCCAATGTATCAGCTAAAAGAGCGGCATTTGCGCATTTCATGTTCAATGTTTTCGGCGTGATATGGGCAATGATATTTTTCTATCCGTTTACGAGAATGATTACATTTATAGTGTCGAGCATCGGACCGGACGATCCGCAGGCAGCCGTTTCATATTCGCTGTCGCTGTTCCATTCGATATTCAACATCACAAATGTCCTCATAATGATTTGGTTTGTCAAGTTTTACGTAAAAATATGCACCAAAGTTATCGTAAGCAAAAAAACAGACGAAGAATTTCAACTCAAACATATTGCGGCAGGAATGTTATCGACGGCGGAACTGTCGATATTACAGGCAAAACGCGAAACAGTGGTATATGCCGAACGTATGAAACGAATGTTAACGATGTGTCGAGAACTGTATTACGAAAAGAACGAAAAGAATTTTCTCAAAACTTTCGGACGGATAGAAAAATACGAAAATATCAGCGACCGGATGGAAGTCGAAATAGGAAATTATCTCCGTCAGGTTTCCGAAGGACGTTTGAGCGCTGCAAGTAAGGAAGTTATCCGCGATATTCTGCGTGCAATAACCGAAATCGAAAGCGTCGGCGATTCGATGTACAACATGGCGAGAACAATAAACCGGAAAAACGAAAATCGTAACAGTTTCACTCCCGAACTTGATGAACATGTCGAATCAATGTACGAACTGATTGAAAAAGCGCTCGACAGAATGATTGAGGTGCTGAAAATCGAAATCCCGCAGAAAACGGATATGGATATATCCTTCAATTTCGAACACGAAATCAACACTTTGAGAAACAAACTCAAAATGCATAATATCGAGGATGTTAATTCGAAGAAATACGATTACACGGTGGGCGTGATATACATGGATCTCATCGCCGAATGTGAAAAACTTGGCGATTATGTCATTAACGTTGTCGAAGCATGGTGTAACACCGCTCCGACCAATTGATTAACAAGATATGTCCGACGATTTGCTGTACAGAATTGCTTTGACGATGATTCCCGGAGTGGGAGGCGTTACCGCTAAGAAACTTATGGCGGCATTTGGGTCGCCGCGAGGGGTTTTCGAAACTTCCGGGAAAAAGCTCGAAAACACTTTAAACGCGAACACAAAACATTTCGATAAGGACAAAATCCTGAAACAGGCTGAGCAGGAACTTGAGTTTATTAATTCGAACAATATTCGTGCGCTTTTTTACACCGACGACGATTATCCGCGCAAGCTGAATCAGTGCGAAGACGCTCCTGCCATTATTTTTGTCAAAGGAACGACCGATTTGAACAATCCCAAAATAATCAGCATTGTCGGGACGCGCAGCGCCTCGAATTACGGATTGTCGCTGTGCCGGAAATTTATCGCCGAACTTGTCGAAAAAGGTTACAAGCCTCTTATTGTTAGCGGTCTGGCTTATGGAGTCGATGTATGCGCTCACACGGCGGCTTTGTCCAACGGTTTGGATACCGTCGCCGTCATGGGTACGCCTTTGAACAAAATATATCCCGCTCCACACGAAAACATTGCGCGTCAGATAGAAAAACAGGGCGCGCTGGTATCCGAATTTGCTTCCGGCGCAACGATCGCGCCGGGAAATTTTGTCAGCAGAAACCGTATAATCGCCGGTCTTGCCGACGTTACAATAGTGGTCGAATCGGCAAAAAAAGGCGGCGCTCTCCTGACGGCAAACATCGCAAATTCCTACAACAGAGACGTTATGGCGTTTCCAGGAAGAGTAGGCGACGAACATTCGCAGGGCTGCAACAACCTGATAAAGTCAAACAAGGCGGCGTTGCTCGAATCTGTCGGAGATTTGGAATACCAGATGAACTGGTCAACAAAACCGAAATCGGTACAGAAACAGATAGAGTTTGTGAATCTCACTGAACCCGAACAGGATATACTGAACTTCCTTAAAAACACAGAATCGGAATCAGTTGACTCCATCTCTCTCGAAACGGGGATTTCGATGTCCGAACTGTCGGCGTTTCTGCTCAACATGGAATTTGCCGACATCGTAACCACTTTACCCGGAAACAGATACGCTGTTAAGCGATTGTGATAAAAGAAAAAACCTTACAGCATAAGAGAATGCCATAAGGTTCGTGATAAAATTTTTTAAATGTGAAATTATAAACCAATCCTGCCTATGATTATTTTTATCATTTTGAATATCGTTTTTACTGATTTGCCGAAGCAATAATAGAGATTTCGTCATCTTCCTTTGCGCCTGTGAACTTGTCGTCCAGATCGGTCAAAGAAACTTTTTTTACCAATACGCCATTGTTTTTCACGTGTTCTGCATTTTTTGCGAGAATTTTCGTAATTTTCTGTTTTTCATCGGGTCCAAAAACAGTTTCATATTGCTTGTACTTATCGACAGGCAATAACGACTTCATCATACTAACTCTTTCTTCGTTGATGTAAGAGATCAACTTCTGATAGTTTCCATGTCCCAAAGGGATGTCGGCAATTCGCGTTTTGACATGATACAGAACATTATATACTAAATGTTCAGATCTGTCGTCCAACGACAATTCCTGTTTAATGATTGCCGCCTGCTTTTTCAGTTCCGAATCTTTTTCTTTCGGTTGAGCAAAAGCGCTAAATGATACGAGTACTAAAACGATTGACAAAATTCTTTTCATGATAATAATAATTTTATTTTTTATTTACTTTTTTTTAATTTTTCTACAAAAGTAGGGCAAAAACAAATCGATGTATTAAATGTTCAAAACATTAACTAACTTTAACATTGTTTGGTGTTAATTAACTCCGATATTCGGACTTAAATCATTGAAATACAAATATAATCCTGCATATCGCAATGTTAATAACTTACTACGTTAAAGCCGCTAAAATGTATCTGAAACCTTAAAAAAGAGCTTTTTTTCTTTGATTTTTTACACAAATATATTGTTGTATTTATATTGTTTTACCTTTTGCGCCATTGCGATAGCCATAGCGTCGTATTTCGAATAATCTTCTTCGGCGGGTATTCCCCTAAGTTCTACAGCCTCAGATACTTGTTCCCATTTTATGTCGTCGGCGAATTTAAGTAGATTCTTCACTCCTCCACCGTTCCAGCTGAATGTCCCAAAAATGCCTAATTTTTTGTTTTGTATAGATATATGCAGGATTTCACGGCAAAGATGTTCCATTGGCGGAAACATCTCGGCATTGTATGAGCAACTTCCCAGAATCACGCCTCTGTATTTCCATATATCGCGAATAAGATAGGAAATGTGAGTTTTGGAAACATCGTGGATTTTAATATTTTTGACGCCGGCTTCCGTAATTTTGCGAGCGATGTAATCGGCTATGTGTTCGGTGTTTCCGTACATCGAAGCAAAAATAATGACAACGCCTTCATCCGCGTCGTATTTGCTCCATTTATCGTACAGATTGATTATTTTTGCGGGATTGCTTCGCCAAATAGGACCGTGAGTCGAACAGATACACTTGATTTCGACGCCAACGAGTTTTGCAAAAGCTTTCTGCACCATACCCGAATATTTCCCTACAATATTGGAATAATATCTAAGCGCTTCGCCTTCATAGACGTTAAAATCAATCTCATCGTCGAAGATTCCACCGTTCAGCGTTCCGAAAGTTCCGAAAGCGTCGCCGGCAAATAGAATTTTTTCCGTAAAGTCGTAAGTCATCATCGTTTCGGGCCAGTGAATCCAGGGCGTCATAATGAAACTGAGTTTGTGATATCCAAGCTCGATTGTCTCCCCTTTACCGACGTCCAGAAAGTTGGATACAGCGCCGAAATAAGATTCGAAAATCCTTCGAGTATTAATATTGCCGACAATTTTAACATCGGGATATTTTTTCAGCAATCCGGCGACTTCGCCCGTATGGTCGAGTTCCATGTGATTGATAATTAAATAATCCAAAGTTTTTCCGTCAAGATATTTTTCAACAGTATCCAGAAAACTTTGTCCGGCACAGAAATCGACAGTATCAATCAGAGCCGTTTTCTCATCAACAATGAGATATGAATTATAACATACGCCTTCGGGAAGGGGCCAGATGTTCTCAAACAGAACTTTCCTGCGGTCGTTAACCCCTAACCAGAATATTTTATTAGAAATCTGTATTTTACCAAACATTTTTTAATTAAATTTTATATTTTTGCGACGGCAAATATACATTAAATTTTTATTATATAACTAAAATAATTACCTTTGTGAAAAAAATAATGCATACAACAATGAAATACATTTATTTAATAAGTTTCTCTTTATTGTTTTTACAGGTGAATGCGCAGCCGAACCCAGCCGGATGGAAAAAAGAAAATCTGACGCGCGAGGTATTAATCAACGATTTTAGCGCGCCGCCGCCGGGTTACGGGAATGTGGCGTTTTACTGGTGGCTTGGCGACCCGCTGACAAAAGAGCGTTTGTCATGGCAATTAGAGCGTCTGGCGCAAATGGGACACGGAATGACCGGTCTGCAAATCAATTACGCTCACAGTGACAAAGGCGGACTGACGTATGGCTATTCCATGTCGAGCGAGCCGCCGCTTTTCAGCGACGAATGGTGGAAACTCGTACAGTGGTTTATGCAGGAAGCAAAAAAACGGGATATTTCCATCAGTCTCAGCGATTATCAGACCATTCCAACGCGGTCTCCCGGCAAAACAGAATCAGGATTGACTGGCCCGGTAAAGGTGATTTTGACAGGAAAATGAATATGAAATGGTGTATTTTAAATTGGCGTACAAAATATTGGGAGATTCTATGTATCTTTGCAAAAAATAATTGTAATGAAATTACGAATATATTTAGATAATTGTTGCTTTAATCGTCCATACGACGAC
>JAISXV010000228.1 GCA_031270335.1 Prevotellaceae bacterium
AAATCTCTTTTTATGGTACAAAGAAAAAAAATACACATCGGGGAAATCATCTGCCAAAAGTTGAAAACAGAAGGAAGAACAAAGAAATGGTTAGCAGAGCAGGTGCATTGCAACCAAAGCAACTTTTGTAAATTGTTGCAAAAACCTACTATGGACACCGGTTTACTGATGCTCATATCGTTTGTTTTGCAGGAAAACTTCTTTTCTCACCTTTCCAATTACTGCAATGATAATCATCAAGTTAAAAACAATATAGGTAAATAATTACATTTTTAAGGTAAAATATGCCTTTATTAAGGTAATATTTGCCTTTATTTTTGTGCTGACATTCAGTAAGTTGTAGTAACTTTGCAGTCTGAATTTAAAATGTAGTTTTTTATGAAATTCATTAAAACACAATTCATTCTGTGCTTTTTAGCACTTTTCGCAGGCAATGCTTTTGCACAAAAGCAGCCTACTTTAATGATTTTACCCAGCGACAACTGGTGCAATCAGCGGTATTTTATGACCGAGTTCAACAATCAGGGGAGTATTCAGAAAATCCCCGATTACAAACTTGCCTTTCAGGAAGATACCGAACTGGGGCAGGTTATCGCTAAAATCGGCGGCTTGATGCTCAAAAAAGATTATCGCCTCAAAGATGCCGAACAGGAAATCAAAAACATTGAGCAGCGACAGGCGGAAGACAATGTTACCGCGAGTACGGCTTCGGGCAGTTCGCTTGCCGAGTCGCCGCTTGATATTCTGAAACGCCGTGCCAAAGCCGACATTCTGATTCAGATTTGGTGGAAGGTGAATAAAACCGCTTCGGGCAAGTCCATTTCGTTCACGCTTGAAGCGTTTGATGCCTACACGAGCAAACGCATTGCCTCTTCCACAGGTACGGATATTCCAACCAGCGAGAGCATTGTACCCATTATGCTTGAAAAAGCCGTGCAAGACCGTATGAAAGAATTTACCGCTCAGTTGGACAAATTCTACAAAGATGCAGCAAAGAATGGCAGGGAAATTATTCTGACTGTAAAACGTTGGGAAAGCGCCGACTTCACGCTCGAAGATGAAATTGACGGCAAAGAAATCATTACGCACGTCAACGACTGGCTGCATATAAATACGGTTAACGATTCGTTTAATATGAGCGATGCCACCGAAAACGTGATGCAGTTTGAGCAGGTGCGTATTCCGTTAGAAGACAAAAACGGCAGACCAATGGATGCTCGCGAATTTGCACGCGGACTGCAAAAACATTTAAGCAAAGCCCCGTTCAATATTACAGCCAAACTGATGGTTAGAGGATTGGGAGAGGCAATTTTAGTATTAGGAGAAAAATAAAGTATAGAATTATGAAACTAAAAATTTTATTTATTGCTTTAATAGCAAGTACATTAACCACCACCGCCCAAACCCTTGACGACTTCGGGCGGGTGACGTTGAAAGTGCAGGTGTCGGACAAAAAGATGTCGGATGAAGCAAGGCAGTTGCTCGAAAACAAGATGCAACAAATGGTTACGCATTTTGGTATCGGTTCGGCTTATGGCGACTCGCGTTTTGTGATGGAGGCAAAAGTGGATGTGTTGAACAAAGATGTTACCGCCACCGCCCCGCAACGGATTTCACAAAAATTAGAAGTAACTTTTTACACCGGCGATGTGGTGTTGCAAAAGGTTTTTTCCAATGTGTCGGTCACTTGCGTGGGAGTGGGAACAAACGAAACCAAATCGTTTATCGCAGCATTGAAACAGATAAACCCGCAGGGCGAGTCGTTTCGTGCGTTTCTCGAAGAAGGCAAAAACGAAATAATCGCCTTCTACAACACCGAATGCGCCAAAATTCAGGCAGAGGCAGCTTCGCTTGCCGAGCAGGGAAAATACGACGAGGCAATTTACAACCTTGCGCTTGTTCCCGATGTGTGCGCCGACTGCTATGGAGAGTGCTTGAAATTGCAGGGCGAATATTATACGCAAAAAATTGAAACGCAGGGACAATCGCTTTTTACACAGGCAAAAGCAACGTGGGCGGCACAGCCCAATGCCGACGGCGGCGGAAAAGTTGCCCGATTGTTGGCTGGCATCAATCCGCGCGTTTCGTTTATTGGCGATGTTCACGGATTTGCAAAAGAAGTGTCGGCAGTGGTGCAGGCACAGGAGTTGCGCGAGTGGGAACAAAAAGTGCAGGAATACAACGACCGCCTTGCCGATGCCCGTATGCGTGCCGACCGCGAATATGTTCTGACACAACAACGCATTAAGGCATATCGCGATGTAGCCGTAGAATACGCCCGCAACCAGCCAAAAACAGTTTACAGGGCATTAATAATATAGTAAAAAATCAAGAAAATGAATATAATCAAGAAAATTTTAGCAGCGAGCATTTTATTCGTATGTTCTGCAAATATGTTCGCAAAAGGAGTGGACATTGTAACGCTGACCACCACAGCGGAAGGACGCACCAAAGACGAGGCAATAACCAACGCCCTGCGCAGTGCAGTCGAGCAAGTTTTCGGTGCGTTTGTATCGTCGAACACTAATATCGTGAACGACGAACTGACCAAAGACGAAATCGTAACCGTTTCCAGCGGCAACGTCAGAAAATTTAACGTGCTTTCGGAAACGAAACTGCCTGACGACAATACTTTTGTTTTGGTCAAAGTCGAAGTTTCGGCGGTAAAACTTGCCAAATATGCCGAAAGCAAAGGGGCAACGGTAGAATTCGCAGGCGCTACATTTGCGGCAAACATTAAATTGCAACAGTTGTATGAATCTAACGAAAGAAAAGCATTACAGCATTTAAGAACTGTTATTATGGAAATACTTCCTGAATGTTATGACTATGAGATTAATGTTTCCAACCCCGTGATGGTGGGAAAAAAGAGATGGATGAAAAGCGAGGCAGGAGAGGAGTTCTACGAAATAAAACATACTGTAACTATTACCCCTAATAAGAATGTTGATAATCTGTACAAAATATTCGTCAATACACTATCGGGACTTGCTATGACCAAAGAAGAAATTAAAAACTATATTTCTGTAGGTAAGGCAAAAAATCTATGTGTAATAGCGATTGCACCAAATTCTAAAATAGCAACCAATGCTCAACATGCCAATGTACTGCTGAAAATGCTGTTGCATGTGCCGAGTGATATAGTTTCTTCACCGAGTATAGCAAGGGAAGAAGAGAGAATAAGAGAAGAACAAACAGGAGGAGCAAAAGTTATATATACAAGAAAAGAACAAACAGGAGGAGCAAAAGTTATATATACTGTAAAAGATGGAAAAATAAGAAAAGAACAAACAGGAGGAGGAGCAACAGTTATATATTCTAAGCGCTTTTATTTGCGAAGTGGATATTCATATCTTACTGAAAAGATAATGAAATTATTATACTCTACCAAATTTAACTGTGTCATTAATAATGAAGTAACGAGTTATACAATTATAAATAAAGATGTTGATTTAAGATTAAGATATCGACTAGACACGGTGACACTTGAGTATTATTCGCCCGACGACGACAGGGTGACACTTGAGTATTATTCGCCTTATTATTCGGCATTACCCGGAATTTTGGTTCGCGGGAAATCCGGTGAAAATATGATACTTTGTAAATCATTCTCTTTCAACACAAGAGATTTAGGTGGCAAAATTGTATTTACCGACGTCTATACTTTGGCTGATATAGAAAAGATTAAGAAATACACAGTAGAACCATATAAAAATGAAGGAGGAGAGTAAATGAGTCAATATTATAATTTACTCAACATACAAGAGAACGATTTAGACAAATCTATTTACAGGTTTATGAAATTCTCTCATTTGGAAGAAATGATAAAACAGCATGTTCTGAAAATTGCAAAAATATCAACTTGGACAGACCCTTATGAGAATTTTATATTCAAATCTAATTTTCGTGTTGATGGGACGATAGTACGAAGTTCTCCCACGTCATTGGAAAGTTTTTGGGGACAATGTTGGGCAATAGATAATGAAAAAAATATGGATGCAATGTGGAAAATATATTCGTCAAGCAAAAAACGTATTAGAATTAAAACAACGTTGCGGAAATTATTAAATATAGTTTGTATTCCAGAAGAAAATGACAGTGCTTACGTTGGTATTGTTGATTATATGACACAAGAATGTTTGTTAAATTGGTATAACGACAAAAATAATATTGATTCAATCAATGATTTAAAAAAGATTACAATTGAGTCATTATTCAAAAAACGAATTGGATTTAATTATGAGAATGAGTTAAGAGTCATTGTATGGAAGGATTCAAAAGTTAAATTTCAAAAATATACAATTGATATAAAAGATTTTATAGAAGAAATTGAATTTGACCCACGAGTAAATCCCGATTATTATAGAAAAAAGTTGGCGATATTGAGACAAAGTATTTTTAGTAATAAAATCAAAGTGTCAGATTTATACAAATTCAAACCGATGACAATTAATTTAAATTTTTAATAATAAATTAGAATAGAAAATTTATGAAACCCCTCTTATTCCTCTTATTATCACTTGTTTCGCTGTCAGCCTTTGCCCAAGACTACGACAGCGACCGCACCACGCTGGCAAATTTCCTCAAGCGTATGTACAACCAAACGCAGTTTGAAGGCGTAAAAATCGTGGAAGATTACGACAATCAGTACTTTATCTCGGTGCTGACGTTAGACAAATCGAAGTACAAAACCAACAGTGCGATGATGCGCGTGGCGCAGGTCAAGGCATTGCGTCAGGCAAGTGAGTTTGTCAATGGCGGGCAAATCACGTCAGATTTGGTTATTCGCACAGTTGAGAGCAAAGACAGCACGGGCGCGGTTAGCGTTTCGGAAGAAACAATCGATCATATCCGCTCTGTCAGCTTTGTGCAGGGAATGGAGTTGCTTGTCAATTTCACTTCGCCGAAAGCGGAAAGTACGGAAGTGTTTATCTTTATCAGGCAGATAAAGGGTGAGAAAGAAAAATAGACACACATAGTAAATAGGTTATATGTCTGTTTTTCAAATATTTAAAATTTTGATGTGCATTGACCGGTTGTATGTGAAACGAGAATTGATTGAAAAGATTTGAGAAAATACAATCAATTCATTGTCAGTATTCCAATCCTTAAAGTTCCCATAGAACCAAAAACAAATCTATTCCCGCAACTCCCAAAGAAGGTCTAAGTCATATAAGAATTGGTTTGAGGAGAAATCTTAACCACAAAGGGCACAAAGTTTTTACACAAAGGTCACTATGTTGCTTTGTGTCCTTTGTTTGACGCAAAGGGAGAAAAACTTGGGAGGCGCAGTCGGACATTTACGGAAAAGTCCGTATTTTTGTCGGACGTTCTTTGCGTACATCGTCTCCGGATTCAATCACTCCGATTTGCCTGTTGTAAAGCATCGTAAAGCTTCTCAGTGAACAAATGGGCGAAAAAAGCATTATTATTGTTATTTTATTTTAGATAACAGTAATGAGAAGTGTATTTAAACAAGTAGCGATTTTGATAATCGCAGTAATGATTAATGTGACGGCGAATGCGCAGGAGAAAGGCGACATCGCCGTTGGTGGTAAATTTGAGATAGGGTCGGGCGACGGGCTGACTAATATTGGTCTCGGTGGGAAGTTCCAGTATAATGTGATCAAGCCTTTACGTCTGGAAGGTTCGGCGACTTATTTTTTTCCGAAAAAATGGCGTGCAGAGGGGAGTGTAATGAGTTCGAAGATCAGTATGTGGGATTTCAGCGCAAATGCTCAGTATTTGTTTTTTCTGAGCGATAAATTTGTGTTGTATCCACTCGCCGGTTTGAGTCTTTGTGGCGCCGAAACAAAAACCAGAAATACAAACAACGGGTCCTGGTATAACAGCAGCACATCCAAAGCGGGATTAAATATCGGTGGCGGTATCGACGTCAAGATTACCGATAATCTTGTCTTCAACGCCGAACTGAAGTACAAAGCCGTTTCTGACTGGGACAGAACTCTCGTCTCAGTCGGACTGATGTACAAACTTTGAGAATTGAAAAGTGAAAATTGAAAATTGAGAATGGAGAATTGCTTGATTGCAATTCTCCATTTTTCAATTCTTGATTCTCAATTGACCAACATCGGCATTTGTCAAAAAACCGCTGACAAGAACAAAATATGGCGGCAACACTCCTTCGAGGCTCCATTTCATTTCGACATTCAGCAGTTGCAGTGATGTTTTACTGACGTCGAATCCGAATGATTCGAGCGATGGACGAACTTTGTCGGGAGAAATACAGGGTTTTCCTTTTATTCGAGTACATTTGTCCGGCGTACTTTTTTGATGATCCGGTAAGTTAGCGGAGTACACAAATCCCAGCCTCTGTGCGTTTCGATGACGTCGTTTTCGATATCTATTTTTGTGCCGATTATCCATGCTGTTTTGTAGTGCATTATGTCAAAACTCTATCCCTTTACGAGTCTTTCATTTTGTTTGAAAAAACCCCTTTGTTTCTTGCAAACAAAGGGGCGCAAAAAAAATTATTATGTTAAAGATTATTTATTTTCTTCCAATAATTTTGTATATTTTTCTGCGTCTTGTTTATATTTGTCATCTTCCATACGGAACCGGAAATTGATTTCCTTCAAAGCCTGTATCGTCGATATTTCACTTGGATTCAGTTTGAAAGCTTTTTCGAGTAAAGGCAAAGACTTTTTGAGTTCTGCGTCGGCAAGACTTAACAATTCCTCGTATTTTTTTTGATCTTTTTCTTCGACAGCCAGTTTGCTGTAATTTGCTCCGATATTGAAGTAAAGCAGTCCTAATTTGTAATGTCCGAAAAAGTCGTCAGGATTGATTTCTATGGCTTTCCGGTAACATTTTGCAGCGCTTTCTGTGTCCTCAAGTCGTTCGAGCAAGTCGCCTTCGACAATATGCAGATTGATATTTGTAGGTTCTTTTTCCTGCGCTTTTTTGATTAGCGGGATAATCTCTTTAGGGTCTTTTCCCGCAGCCATATAGTTGTTGATTAAGGAAATAATTATCTGATTATTTTCGGGATTTCCTTCAAATCCTTTTTCGAGTATCGTCCGCGCTTCTTCGGTTTTGTTGAGTTCTTTCAGCGCTTCCGCAAGATATGCATAAGTGTCGCCATTTTCGATATAACCGGTTTCTATTGCTTTTCTAAGATATTTTTCCGATGCTGCGAAATTTTTAGTTCCTAAAGCAATCACTCCGGCGTAGTAAATTGATAGTGTATCAATTTCGCCTGCTTCAGCTGAACAGTCTATCGACAGTGCAAAAAAATCGACAGCTTCGGGAAGTTTTTCCAAGTTATACTTGTTGAACGCTTCGATTTTCGACAATGAGGCTAAAAGTTTGAAATTTTCATTCAATTTTTTGCTGTTTTTACCTTCCTTATCGAGGCTTTTTGCTTTTGCATAAGCCTCATACGCTCTCTGCATCGGCTTTTGCGTTTCGTATTTAAAGATGTCCCAGAATTGTACCACAGCATTTTCGAGATACACTTTTTTGTTGTCAAAAATGTAAACCGTGTACTGTTTATCGTTCAAAGTTTCCGTCTGCGTTGTAACAGCCTCAGACTCTCCTGCCAATAAGAGTTTATACGTTTCTTCGCTCATTCCGGACGACAACGATCCTGCCGGAATGGAGGCGATTTCGTAGAATAACTCACCTCGTGAAATCCATGTTTTAGGATTGACTCCCTTTTTAGGATCTTCAACGTTTTTATCACTTGCGGCGATTTTCTTATCATATTTTTGCGAAAATGCCACGTTCACACTTAATAGTAATAATACTGCAATCAATAATCTTTTCATTTTTTTACCTTTTTTAAACATTATAGTTTTTAATTTAATTATCTAATTTTCATTATATTTTGTCAAAAAAACATTCAAAATATCACGTTAAAAACGACTGCTAAATTACTAATTATTTACTAATTCATAATATTTTTCTTGCTTCGGCTTTGATTTTTCTGATTGTCGCCGACACAGGTGATTCGCCGTTTTCGACGAGTTTGTCCATTATCAGCTTTGTCAAAATCATCGAATCGCCGTCCGATCTTGTGCGATTGGCGATTTCGTTGACAAGCACGACTATCTGTTCTTTTGTTTCTTTCACGCACGACCAGATTTCGTCGCTGACATACAGCTGCTGCGAAATATTGTGTTCATATTCCGAGCGAATTTGCTGTAATATAGCCAGATGCAGGTCGGAATTTGTCCGGCACTGGCTTTTCAACCGTAATAATAAGGTATCAGGCGAAATTCTTTCGAGGAATAAAATCAATCTTTCGTAAGCTTGAAGCCTCATTGGGACGGTAATTGTCCTCGAAGATTTCAACAATTCAATATTTCTTCGCCTTTCGTCGGACGTCAATACTCGGTTGAGAACTAAATATATAGAAGTTATCAACAGGACTCCGAATGCAACAATTATGATAATATTATCGTACATAACATATAATTTTCCGCAAAATTACTAATTTTGTCCGATTAAAATAAAAAAATGCTGTGTAATCGGCGATGTTAATATGAAAAGAAAAAAGAAGAACTACTTGACGTTGTATATTGTAATAGCCTATGTTATAATATATTCCGCTTATGCGGGATACCATATCTTTTATTTGGAAAAAATTGATTTGCATCAAAAAACAAGTCTTTATATTTCCTCAAATTCGACCATCGAAGAGGTTGTTGATTCGCTTTTATCCACAAAAATCATCAAAAATCCCGACAAATTTTTGAAACATTTGCGTCTGAGCGAATATTCTACAGTCAAAGGCGGGCATTATGTTGTAACAAAAAACATGACATACCGTAACTTAATAAAAATGTTGTGTTTAGGGCAACAAACTCCTGTTAATATGGTTGTATCGGGTACTATCCGTACAAAACACAGGCTGGCAGGCATTTTGGCAAAACAGATTGAAGCCGATTCGGCGTCGCTGTTGTGCGCGTTCGATGATTCGGTGTTCCTTAAAGAATTGGGCTTCAGTCCGTACAACAGTATTTTGCTTTTCATGCCCAACACTTACAATGTTTACTGGAACAGGGATGTGAAACAACTTTTCAAAGACATGAAAAAGGAATACGACAAGTATTGGACTTCGAGCCGGCTCGAAAAACTTAAATCGCTGGGTTTGACTAAAGATGAAGTCATGATTCTGGCTTCGATTATTGTAGAAGAATCGGCGAAATATGACGAGTTTCCGGATGTTGCTGGAGTGTATATCAACCGTTTACGCATAAAAATGCCTTTACAGGCAGACCCAACCGTCAAATATGCTCTCAACGATTTTTCGATACGGAGAGTTCTGACAGTGCATACGGAGGTCGATTCTCCATACAATACGTATAAACACAGTGGTTTACCTCCGGGTCCGATATGTATTCCGGAGAAAAGGGCTGTCGATGCCGTCCTGAATTACAGTCAGCATGATTATCTGTATTTCTGTGCAAAAGCTGATTTTTCGGGGTATCATGTTTTTGCAAAGACTTTGCAACAGCATAATCAAAATGCAAACGCGTATCGTAACGCTTTAAACCGTAGAAGGATATTTTAGAAACATAAACAGTTATAAATTTGTGAAATAGGTATGGAAAAAGAATCATGGATGGTTATTGTGAATCCCAAAGCCGGTCTGGGATATGGGTTACGCGACTGGCCCGCAATATCCAATCAGCTTAACAAGAGTGGGGTAGAGTTTACCTGCGTATTCACCGAAAAGAAGTATCACGCCGTAGAACTCACAGTCAAAGCAGTCAACGACGGCTACCGGAAAATCATGGCTATCGGCGGTGATGGAACGGTCAACGAAATCGTTAACGGGATCTTTATTCAGAAAAAAGTTCCGACGACAGATATCTACCTGGCTGTCATTCCAGTAGGTACGGGTAACGACTGGGTGCGAATGTATGGCATTCCGCGATATTACAGCGAAGCGGTTAAGGCGATTGTCGAATGTCGCACTGTGCGTCAGGATGTTGGTCTCATCACGTATAACGAAACCAGGATAACTCACAGACGATATATGGCTAATGTCGCCGGCATCGGTTTCGACGCCATAGCAAACCGGTATTTCAACAAAATGAAAGACGAAGGACGGAAGGGTAGGGGACTGTATATTATAGGCGTGATTAAAGCGCTGTTGAAGTACAAAAGTAAACGCTTCACAATCAAAATCGACGGCGAAGTATTTTTCGACGACTACATGTTTAACGCGTCTATCGGAATCGGACCATACAACGGAGGCGGTATGAAACCTCTTCCCGCCGCTATTTTCGACGACGGTCTGCTCGATATCACCATCGTGAAGAAAATCAACAACCTATGGATGTTGAAAAGTTTCCGGAAACTCTACAACGGCAAGATATATACTCATCCGAAAGTGATAGCCTCGCAGGGAAAACGTATTGAAATAGAATCATTTCCGTCATCGCCAATAGAAATCGACGGTGAAGCGCTGGGATTTTCTCCGTTTATTTTCGAGGTTGTTCCCTGTTCGATAACGGTTGTCGTAAGTAAAAAATTTATTGCGAATATGAATTGGTAGGGGCAGACCTGTGTGTCTGCCCCTATTATTTTCCGAAAAATGAGAAATTTACGCTACCATATTGCCGTTGTTGCGTGAATCCTTCGACATCTGCAAAGTTGTCGGTTGCCGAATGTTCGACAATCAGATATCCGCCTTCGTTCAGCAAGTTATTTTCGGCGACTAATTTGGGTATCAACGCTATCTGGCTGTTAGAATATGGAGGGTCGGCGAAGATAATATCGTACGTTTCGTTGCAAAACTTGAGAAAACGGAAAGAATCATTCCGTATAACGTGTATCTGTTTAAAGTTCAGAGTTTCGGAAGTTTTTTTGATATAGTTAAAATGTAAAGTTTCGATTTCCACAGTATCGACATGCGTACTTCCTCTTGACGCAAATTCGTATGATATTCCGCCTGTTCCGGCGAACAGGTCGAGAACTTTGACAGCGCTGAGGTCGAACATGTTTTCCAGAATATTGAACAGATTTTCTTTGGCGAAATCCGTAGTTGGTCGGGCTTTAAAAGCCTTGGGAACAGCAGGTAACAACCGTCCTTTATATTGTCCGCTGATTATTCGCATTCCTGTAACGACAACAGATTAAAGTATTTAGTCGAAACTTCGGAGCCAAGCAACAATGAGATATTTCTGTTTTGTTCCTGAACGATTGACGGGAAAAACTTTTTCAGTTTTTTGATTTCGCTGTTCGAAATATTTCCTGATATATATATAGGTATATCTTTAACATCAAATTTGACGGAAATAGCTGAAATAAAATAAATTATATCTTTGATGTCGAATATTTCGAAAGAATTGTTCATGACAAGTTTGTTGTCTTTAAAAATGCTTATATCCATGAAGTTATCACAAAACGCTACGCTCATTCCAACGCCGTAATTTTTTGCCCGGCGAATTATCTGATACGATTGACTGTAAAAATCCGACTTGCCGAATCGGGAGATGATTTTTGATACTACAGGACTTGGCAAGGCAAAACAACAATAGCCTTCGATTTCGGGAATATATTGATAATGAATTTCATCGAATTCATCAACTTGGAAGAAAAACGAAATATACGACCTGATGTTGTTTGTCGAAAAAATACTTTTCGGAATAAGGACGTTTTTCCGTGATATAAACAGGCATTTGACAGGAGTTTTGACGGCGGCGATGTCGTTGATCATATTTTCGGCTATCCGGTCGATTTCCTTTACCCAAAGATTGAGGTCGGCGACATTTTCGGAATACAGGAAATTTTTTAATACTACATGTTTCTGTTTATTAGGATTATAGATACAGAAAGAAAATCCATTCAGGCTTACCTGAATGGATAATCTGTAACCTTTGTTCTCTGTTAAACAGTAACTTTTATCAACATAATCAATGCCTGACTGCATTTAATCTCTATTTGTTGATTTAATTTCCTTATTCCCAGTTCCCTGCGTTATTGTTAGGCTGGGTTACGCTTCCGACTTTCACACCAGGATACTTGTTCTTGTTTTTGTCATCATCATTGAGATTAACAATCAACTGTCTGTCCAATCCTCTGAGGAACACATCATTGTGTACGCCTGCCTCAAACAGCGGAATGACAACTTTCGAAATTGAAAAGTACGAAATTGCCCGCAACTCGAACGGCTCATGCACAATCGGAACGAAAGCGAGGGAATCAATATTAAACCCTGCAATGTTCTTAAACAAAGTATCTTTCACCGCTACTCTTATAGTATCGGTATAAACCAATTTTTTAGCAACAGCGATAGAATCGTCCCAGGAACCGACCTGTTTTACGATTTTTAAACTGTCATACTTGTAAAAATTGATTAAAGTGTCAAAACCTCCGCTATAACGACCATAATTGTCCTTATAAGCAACCTGCAGTTCTCTGATATCCTTTAATCGCTGAACTACAAGATCTTTACGATATTCGACTGCCTTTTTAAAACGGATAGGCTCCATTAAGCTATCGTATAACAGATAGGCTAAAACAACGGCGACAACGCCCAGAATAATTTGAATAATAGTTTTCATTACTTTATATTTGAATTACTTTTACTATATTTTACATCAATCAAAAATTTCAATTAACTTTGCGCAAAGTTATAAAAAAAATATATGATAAGTATTCTTTTTGATTTAAATTTTTTCTCATGAACATCGAATCCATTGTTAATCTGATAGAAAGCAAGCTAAAATTTATTCCGACAGCAGACCAAAAAAAGCTGATTTGCGACCTTTCGCAGTTCGTTTTCGACCCAAAAATGCCGTTTTTTTTGCTGAAAGGATACGCCGGAACGGGTAAAACTTCGGTAATCGCGGCGCTGGTGCAAAGTTTGCACGAAATGAGAATCAACACGGTGTTGATGGCGCCTACCGGACGAGCAGCGAAGGTGTTGGCGTCATACGCAGGTTTTCAGGCGTTTACCATACACAAAAGAATTTACAGGCAAAAGTCTATCGAAGAACAGTCGGAGTTTTCGCTCGCTCCAAACATGTACAAAAACACTGTTTTTGTGGTAGATGAAGCGTCAATGATATCGGGAAATTCGTATGAACAGTCGATTTTCGGTTCGGGCGATTTGTTGGAGGACATGATGACTTACATTAAAAGCGGTATCAAATGCAAACTCGTCATCGTTGGCGACAGCGCCCAACTTCCGCCCGTCGGATTCAGTTTAAGTCCGGCATTGGACGTCGTAAGGCTCGGATGTTACGGCGATTGCGTGGAGGCAGAATTGAAAGAGGTTGTGCGACAAACCAATGAATCTGGAATACTGTTCAACGCAACGAACATCAGAAAGCAGATTGAAGCCAACGACGTCAGATTCCCTGCGTTCCGGACTGATTTTCCTGATATTGTGAGCATTACAGGAACAGATTTGATTGAAACACTTTCGGATGCGTACGCCAAATACGGAAAAGAAGAGACAATCGTCATTTGCAGGTCGAACAAAAGGGCAAACAAATACAACGAAGGCATACGAAACCAGGTGCTTTTCATGGAAGACGAAATCACTTCCGGCGACAGGATTATGGTTGTCAAAAACAATTACAGACTGTCCAAAGACATTGAAGAAATCGACTTTATTGCCAACGGCGATATGGCAACTATCAGAAGAATAAGGAAATACCAGAATCGGTACGATCTGCATTTTGCCGATATGGTTTTGGAATTTCCCGATTACAATAATCTTGAAATAGAAAACAAAGCGATTTTGGATACTTTGGCTACCGAATCGGCTTCGCTGTCAGCCGAAAAGAATAAACAACTGTTTTACAGCCTTGTCGAAGACTATGCGCACATCGTAAACAAACGTCAAAGATATAAAGCGATAAAGGAAGACCCTTTTTTCAATGCTTTACAGATTAAGTTTGCATACGCCGTCACCTGTCACAAGTCGCAAGGCGGGCAATGGGAGTGCGTTTTTCTGGATTGTCCTTATTTTGCGAACGATAGCCTTACCTTCGAAGATTTGCGATGGTTCTATACGGCGGTAACTCGCGCTTCAAAACAACTTTATCTGGTGAATTTTAACGAAAAATATATTACAGGGAATTGACTTAAAAGTTCGTTGTGTTGTTCGAAGAAGAAGAAAACTGAGTTTGCAATTGCTATAAGGTAATCGTATGTTACCGATTTGTTTATGTCGTTTATCTCCATGCCTGTCAGTTTCAGATAATGGATTGCATAAGCCAGAGCGCTGAAAATGAGTATAATCTTGATCGCTCCGAAAAGCATTCCGAACAGCCGGTTTATCCATCCCAGCATCGCCATTTTCAGCAATTTGCCCAGCAGAATGGCGAGCCATATCACAAGAACGTAAAATATTGACGCCAAAATGATGAACACAATGATTTTCATCACTTCGGCGTCCACTTTGAAATGACCGTGCCACCATTCGGTCAATTGTAACGACAGTTTATAAGCGCAATAAGTCCCGACAAAGATACCTGCCAAGCCAAGCAACTGTCGTACAAATCCCTTTATAAATCCGCTGATTACGGCTACGGCAAGCGCTATGATAAAAGTTATGTCAAATATCGAAAAATTCTCCAAATCAATCAAATACATATATCGTTTCGTTACTTCGTTTCATATAATAGTTTTCGCGTGCAAATTTTTCTATACTGTCTTTATTATTCTTATATTTAAGACGTTGCTCCAGTTCGATAGTTTTTCTGTCCAACAGTTCTATTTCTTTGATGATTTTCCTGTTGTTCGTCTTTTGCCTGTACCATTTCGGTACAGTAATGTCGTCGAAAAACATTACCCACACTAAAAATACTGTAACACTTATTACGTATTTGTTTTTACAATATTTTAACAACCTTTTATTCACCGTCTTACTGATTCAGTATATCCAACAGTTCATCGAATTTTGGGGTAAGGATGATTTCCGTTCTCCGGTTTTTTTGCTTTCCCTCAGTTGTTTCGTTCGTATCGAGCGGGATAAATTCGCCACGTCCGGCGGCAGTTATTCTTGTCGGGTCGATTGTCGTGTTTTTCAACAGAGTACGCACAACGGTCGTCGCTCTTTTGACGCTCAAATCCCAGTTATCGCTCAACGCTCCCGTTCCCGAATACTTCACATTGTCGGTATGTCCTTCGACAACTATGTTAATGTCAGTGTTTTGTTCAAGAATTTTGCTGACTTCAGCCAAAGCTTGCAGTCCGGGCTTTTCGATATCCCATTTTCCGGATTTGAACAGCAATTTTTCATCGACAGAAACATATACTTTGCCGTTTTTCTGGATGACCGACAGCCCTTTACCTTCGAAACCAATCAGAGCGTCGGTAACTTTTTTCTTGAGCATAGCCAAAGCATCCGCCTGTTTCTCCATGGCAGCCTGCAACTCCATGTATTTCTTATTCTTATCCCTCAACTCATCTTCTTTTTGTTGCAGCGATTCTTCGCTTTGCTGAATCTTTTTAAGCAAATCCTGCATTTCTTTTTGAGATGCGTTCGACAGTTTAGTCTGCATGGTTTGCAAATCGTCGTACTGTTTTTTCAGTACTCTGTTTTGTTCTTTCGCAGCATCCAATTCCTTGTTTAACTTAGAGATATCATCGGACAACTGAGCAAGTTTGTTCGTTTGCTCTTTCGATTTCACATCCAGATTCTCATAATTGTTTCGCAGTTTGTTGTACCTCGATTCCAATTCTTTATATTTTTTTGAGGTAACACACGACGAGGTGAAAACCACCATACTTAACACAATTAAAAAACTAACCTTTTTCATTTCTTTACTGTTTTATTATTAAAAAATCGTTTCAAAATTACAGTATTTTTTTGAAATAGAAGACTAAATGGAGCTAATTTTATCGAAAATATTTTGTTGAGACTAAAAAAGCGTGCATTTACAGTGGGTTATCGAAAATAAATTTTTACCTTTGCGCCCGTTTTTTATGTTGATATATGATGAAAAAATATGGAAAAGGACGGATAAAAGCAGTTTTTTTGGCTTTGTTTATGTGTTTCGGAATGTTTGTGCAGGCTCAAATGGAACTGCAAGCCGAACTTGATATTGATAAGGAACATGATATCGAAAATGATAATCGGCTGTATTTTCACGATATAGCCTTGGAAAGAGGAGTATATTTCGATACCAGAATGAACAGCGACCTGTCCGACGGGTTTGTAACGAGCCTTTACGGCAGTCATTTTCTCACTCATAATCTGGGAGTTCGTTCCGGTATTTCGCTGATTACGTATTTGAAAGATGATTCGCCATATCTGAAAATTCCCTGCCTGTTCGCTTTCCGGACGCCGACATTTCACTTTTCGAACTGGGAAGCAGAGTCTTTCGGCGAATTTCTGTTCAACCTGTTTTTAGCTATCATACCTACCCGTTGCGAGGTCAATCTGGGACCTTCGATTGGCTATGTGTGGAACAATCAGCGCAATTTCGCATCGTCGATAGATGGTAATCTTCGTCTGGGTTTTCAAATATGGCGAATAGGAATAAACGGGAATATGGGCGTAAACTGTTTATGGACAAGAAATTTTATCGACAAAGACAGTATAAACCGTTTTCGTCCCGCATGGTTTGTTGGTTTTAGCGGCGGTGTTTCGTTCAGGTTTTGATTAGTACTTCAAAGTCAGGAAAGAACGCCTTCGGACTTATTTGTCACCGATTTGGGTGACGCATTGACGAAGTAGTATTCCATTCTCAATTCTCAATTTTCAATTCTCAATTAATTATATTCGGCGTCAGCACTATCACAATCTTGAATGACTTTCCCTGTAAACACGCATCCTGTGGAGTGTAAATAAACACCACCTGTTTGGCGGAAGATATTCCGTGATAAGGATATGCGGCTATTGCGGAATCGTTGTAGATAGCCTTGCCGTTCATGACCACTGCGCCGGCGTAGGGCGACGATGTCGGCGATTTCGTCACGTAAGCGTCGATGTTGATGTGCTGCGGGTCGTTCGGTTTTACGGCATAGTATTCCCAGTTGCCGTTGGCATCGACGCCGAAGATTTGATTCATTTGCATGGCATCGGCTTTTTCGTAACATATCAGTATTGTATCGCGAAGAGGGCGCATCCTGTTTGGTTTCAGACTTTCCAGATATATCTTCCGTTGCATGTCGGTAACGCAGGGATTGCTGGCTGTGTAGGTGAAACTGTGAACGTTCGACTTGTCGATGTAACTTTTCGCTATATTTCCGTTAGCGTCTATGGGCGACGACCATTTCAGTTCAGTCAGGTCGAGCGTGTCGATATACTTCGACAGGTTGACGACGCCGGCGCCTTCGGAACAGGCACGGATACGGAGATCGGGATAGTTATAGAGCGATTGCGGACGAACTTTCACTTTAAACGACTTGCTTACTCCCGTACAGCCGTTTTTCGTCGGAATGACAGTGACTGTTGCCGTTATCGGCGACGCTCCCGGATTTGTCAGATGCGCCACGTCGATATAATCCGTTGCGCCCGCCGAAAGAAATCCCAGGCTTGCGCCGTTGACAACTGTCCATGTGAACGTCGTCGTAGTGAGAGGATTATTATTAGTATCGTCTGTAAAGTCGATATGGAGCGGCAGGTTGTGACACAGAGCAGTATCGTTGATATCCTTCACCGAAGGAATACCTTTCAGCGGCACGAAAACCGTATCCACGCTCGTGCATCCATTCGGACGGGTGATGGTGACCAAATATTGCAGAGTGTCGCCGTCGGGCAACGGACTGCTCAGATAGTCGTAAGTGAAATTCGTCGGCGTAGTATTGGCGGCGCTCAGATACGTTGACGGATTCCATTGATAGCTATATCCTGTGATAGCATTTTCGCCAATGGGAGTATTGACCGCCATTTGGCAAATCGGAGCAGGTTGAGACGTGATTTCATACGCCGACGTCGGGACGACGATTGAAACGGAATCGGCAAGCCATGGGTTTTTCGAATTGCCGGCAGTGTTGTTTTTGCGCAACACTACAGCCATGTCGCAGACATTCATGCTTGATAGCACATCGG
>JAISXV010000158.1 GCA_031270335.1 Prevotellaceae bacterium
GCCGAAGATGCGCTGGATATTGTCCGCGAGGGCGTCTCGAAAAAGTATGCCAGCCTGAGCAATACGCAGATTCGTTCGACAATATCGGGTATGATACTCGACGTGCCAATCAAAGCCGGTAATTCCGTCATTCAGGCGAACACCTTCAACGACGGGACGACTATCGCATCGGTTGCCAATATGAACGATTTGATTTTTCGGGGAAATATCGACGAAACGGAAGTCGGCAAAGTCCGTGAAGGGACAGATGTGAAGCTGTCTATCGGCGCGTTCAGCGACCGCGTGTTCGATGCGAAACTTGAGTACATCGCTCCAAAAGGACTTGAACAAAGCGGCGCCGTACTGTTTGAGGTTAAGGCAGCTGTGAAAATCCCCGATTCGATCTTTATCCGTGCGGGTTACAGCGCCAACGCCGAAATCATCACCGGACGTGTCGCCGATGTGCTGACGATTCCGGAAAGTTCGGTTGAATTTAGCAACGATTCGGCGTTCGTACATATCTTGAAAGAGGAAACGCCGGCGCAGGTCTTCGACAAAACGTACATCGGGATAGGACTTTCGGACGGTATCAAACTCGAAGTGAAACAGGGATTGAGCGAGGATACAAAAATTCGTGGAAACGTCATCGACCCCAAATCAAAAAAATAGCATGGAAATGAAGAAATATATTGTAACGCTGTTATTAGTCATTGTTTCCGGTTTGTCGTCCGGTTATGCCCAGACAAAAAAATGGACGCTCGAAGAATGTATTTTTTACGCCCTCGAACACAATATCTCCGTCAAACAGCTGGAGTTGCAGCAGAAAAACTCGGAAATCGACCTGAATACCGCACGTAACAGCCGTTTGCCGAATCTCAATGCTTCGACCGGTCAAAACTGGAACTTCGGTCGCACGCAGACGCAAACCGGTCTGTACGAAAATCAAAGTCAGTCGAATACCAATTTTTCAATCAGTACTTCTGTGCCGCTTTTCACAGGCTTCCGCATCCCTAACGAAATCGCAAAAAGCGAACTCGACTTGCAGGCAGCAGTGAAAAACTTGGAAAAGGCTAAGGACGACCTCGCTCTGAATATCGCGTCTTTATTTCTGCAAGTACTGTTCAACCGCGAACTGCTGAAAATTAACGGGGAACAGTTGAAATTCAGCAAAATTCAGGTCGAACGGACAACAGAACTTGTTCGTTACGAACGTGTGCCTGTCGCCCAGTTGAAAGACATCGAAGCGCAGGCGGCAAACGACGAAGTCGCTGTGATACAGGCGGAGAATAATCTCAAACTTGCGCTGCTCGACTTGAAACAAAGTCTCGAACTGGAGCAGACAATGGAGTTCGACGTTTCGATTCCGGAATTTGGCGACGTTCTGACTGATTATATGGGCGGTATCCAAAGTCCGCAAATGGTTTTCGACAACGCCGTGCAGACTAAACCGGCTGTCAAGGAACAGGAACTGCGCGTGGCAAGCGCCGAAAAAACGCTGAAAATCGCCGAATCGGGATATTATCCGAGTCTGAATTTTAGTATGGGCTACGGAACAAATTACTTTGTACTCTACAGCAAGAGTTTTACAAACAGGTCGCTGTCGGAACAGTTGAAGAACAACGGCGGCGAATATATCGGGTTCAGTCTTAACGTTCCGATATTCAACCGTTACACGGTACGCAACCAGGTGAAAAGCGCCCGTCTGAATATCGAAAATCAACAGCTGGTTCTCGAAAATACAAAGAAAACGCTCTTCAAAGAAATCCAGACGGCATATCAAAACGCTGTCGCCGCTCAGGAAAAATACCGGGCGTCGGCAAAGGCTATCACCGCTGCTACCGAATCGTTTAACTCCGCAAATATCAAATACGAAAGCGGAAAATCAACAGTGTTCGAGTTCAACGAGGCTAAAAACCGGCTGCTCAAAAGTCAGTCGGAAGCAATCCAGGCAAAATACGAATATATCTTCCGAACAAAAATCCTCGATTTTTATAACGGAAAAGAAATAAAACTGTGATAATGATAATATTGAGATTGTCAATCCGAAAGTAAAAATGCTTTTGTTGGATTTAGCGGAAATGAACTTAATTATTGCCCCTAAGAAAATAAAATTGTAGATTAAAAAAAAATGCAATAGAGACAAATACAGTCTCTATTGCATCGCATTGTGTATTATTAATCACTCATACTTCACTGTATAGCTGTGTTTTCCTGAGCCTGCCCTGTATGTTTTGTTATCGAACGGCGTTACCACCGTTGCTTCCGTATTGACAGGGATATTTATATCAAGCGTAAAAGTTTTATCCTTGTTTGTCCATGATACTTCGATATTTCCGGTGATAGCGTGATAGCTTCCCTTTGCCCATTCCAGATTTTTTCCCGGCTGTGGTTTGATGTAGAAATGGCGATATCCGGGTTGCGATTCGTCAAACCGAATACCGAGTATATGGCTGTACATCCATTCGCCTACAGCGCCGATAGCCACGTGGTTAAACGAGTTCATGCCGGCGTCCTGAAATCCGCGTCCGGCGACATAACCGTCCCAGCGTTCCCAGATTGTGGTAGCGCCCTGGTCGATAGAGTAGAACCACGACGGGAAACGACGGCTTAACAGCAACTGATAAGCGATATCGTCGTAACCATATTCGCTTAACTGCTTCATCATCCAGATAGTAGAATGGATTCCGGTCGAAATGCGATTATCGTAGGCTTTGATAGCTTCGACCATGTGGGCAGCCGCCTTGACGCGCAACTCTTCGGGCAACAGTCCGAATTCCAAAGCCAAAGCATAGCCTGCCTGAGTGTTACCTTCGATAATTCCTTCGGCAGTCACAAACTTTTCGTTGAAAACCTTCTTGATAGCCGCAGCCAAAGCGCTATATTTTTTATAATCCTCGTTTTTGCCCAACAGCTTCGCCATATTTGCCAATATATCAGTCGAATAATAGAAATATCCCGTAGCGAATACATCATCGGGAACTTTACCGCCGGTTTTCGGATAATCACTTGACCTGATAGTATTTCCATTCAGCCAGTCGCCGTAATTGTTGGCTCTGATATTTCTCCACACCAAATCGGGATTATGTTTGTGATTGAAATCGACGAATTTCTTAACCGCCTCATACTGTTGCGACAGGATTTTCGTATCGTTATAATTCTGATACACGCGCCATGGAATCACCACGCCGGCGTCAGCCCATCCCGGAGCGTTGAAGAACGTTCTCCATTTGTCGTCGTGCGGGGCAAAATCGGGAAAACGTCCGTCTTTTAACTGAGAATCACGGATATCCCTTGCCCATTTGGTATAAAATCCCGCCATGTCGAGGTTGTAGATTGCCGTTTGCGAAAATATCTGCGCATCTGCCATCCAGCCTTCACGTTCGTCACGTTGCGGGCAATCGGTGGGAATAGATATCAGGTTACCCCATTGCGTCCAGCGGATATTCTCCCATAACTTGTTGACATCCTTGTTTGAAGTAACAAACACGCCCATTTCAGGCGACGAAGAAGCAACCATTTTTCCGCGAATAATATCCAGTGTCGGCGATTGCGTCAAACCGCTCACTTCCACATAACGGAAACCGTGATACGTAAATTTCGGTTCGTAGTCGATACTTTGCTCATTATCGGGATTATATACGTCTTCAGGTTTGGCGCCCCGCATGTTTGCCATATACAAACTCCCGTCGTCCTGTAACATTTCGCTGTAGCGTAATGTTATGGTTTTTTGTGGATTATATGGCAAAATGATTTGGCACCAGCCAACCATATTCTGTCCCATGTCGAAAATATACCTGTCATCGCCAATCTTCTTCAACGACACTGCTTCAATCTCTTTGATGATCGCAATCGGCTCGTTCATCTGGGCGCAGAGATTAGTCTTTTCTTCAGGATATGCCGTTGCCGCAATCCATTTAGAATCATTGTGTCCGGCGTTATCCCATCCTTTTTGCCTGTTTTTGGCGTCGTAGATTTCGCCTTTGAAATATGACGCTTCGGTGACCGGTCCCTGTGCCAGATATTTCCACGAATTGTCGGTTGCGATTGTCTCTGAAGTTCCGTCTTCGTAGTAGATCATCAACTGTCCGAGGAATTTACGGAAAAATCCGTATCCGCCTCTCCATGGATGCGACCATCTCGCTCCGGCATACCAGCCGTCTGCCAACGTGACGCCCAACACATTAGCTCCATTTTGCAACAATCCGCTTACATCGAAAGTCTGATATTGCAAATGATTGTCATAATCGGTAAATTCGGGTGCAAAAATCTGATTACCAACTTTTTTACCATTGATATACGCCTCGTAGATTCCCAGAGCGGAAGCATAATAGAAAGCGCGTTTGACTGTTTTATTCACCGCAATCTCTTTACGCAAAAGAGGTGAAGGCGGAATATTGGCAAAATAATCGTGTACTCCCGTTGGTTTCAAATATCCATCAGTCAGTAAATCAGGTTCCCAATTCCCATTTTCCTCCATATAATCCGACGCCTGCGTTTGTTTTTTCAACGCAATGTTTTTACCGGCGCTCAAAACTTCGATTTCGGCTAAACCATATCCGAACTTTGTTTCGTTTACCGGAGGCAATTTATTGACTTTTACTCTGATATACCGTCCTTTTGCGGCAATATTTTTCGCATAAGGCGTTGATTCGGCAACGGTAACATCGTTTCCCGATTCGTCGATCAAAGTTTTCGGACTGCCGAACTTGCTGTTTGCCGAGGTTTCGACAACGAAACGCAAAGGAAACAGTTTTTCGTTCTTTCGCAACGGATAAAGCCGTATTTCGTCAAACGACTGTTCTTCGCCCAAGTCAATGATAATCCATTTGTTGACCTCTGCCTTATCGACGTTTTCGGAACGATAACCGGTGTGAGTATAATACACATTTTCGGGAGCGACGGGAGTTTCCTTATCGCCAATCCATTGCGCCGTCCAGTCTTTTTGCGAAAACGGACCAACCAGAAAATGAGCGACCTGACTCCATTCCGAAGGTGTTTCGTTTTCGTCCCACACCCGGACTTTCCAGAAATACAGAGTAAACGGCTTCAGCGGTTTCCCCTGATAAGCAATCTGATTTGTCTGTACGCCAATCTTTTTTTTACTGTCCCATGCTTCGGCTTTGTTGAGCGTCAAAGCGACGGAATCAGTCGAAACAAGGATTTGATATGCCTTTTGCTTTTTGTTCTTAGCATCGGATATCAATTCCCAACTTAGTCTCGGATGTTGAATATCAATCCCTAACGGATTTATCAGATATTCGCATCGCAAATTAACCACAGATACGGCGTTTTGCGACTTCCCGCTTATTGCCGTAATCGACAATAAGATAAATACTAACCATATTTTTTTCATATCAAAATAATTTACATAAAGTTTTCTAAATTTAAGAAAATACTGTTTCCATGTCGATTACTGGCCATGGTTTAGCATTTTTCCATTCGCCGCGTGTAAAATCGGGGACGTCAACGGAATTGCTGCGATTCAGGACAGAACGCTCGCTCAACTCCGCAATACACGACCATGCTGCGGCGTCGTACACATCCTGGTCGAGAGGCAAACCATTACGCAGACAGTAGATTAGCCTCCAGTCCATGATATAATCCATTCCTCCGTGTCCGCCGACAGATTTTGCTTTTTCGCCGATATATTTCGATAGCGGATGTTCGTACTGTTTCATCAGTTCCTTGAACTCTTCGGGTTTCAGAAACTCGTGAGCGTTAGGTTCGAGAGCAATTCTTTCGTCGGGATATTTGACTGCATAACCTTTCGTCCCGCTGATTTTGTGGATGCGGTCGTAAGGTCTCGGACTTGTGGTATCGTGCACAACGACAATCGTGTGACCGTTCACCGTACGTATCACTGTCTGGTTCATGTCGCCTAATTTGTACGTCGCCTTGGCTTCGGGTGAATCTTTTCCGAAAGTATTTTCGGCGTATAGCGTCAGACCGTACTGGTTCGACGAGGTTGAAGTCAGATAGTCGAAACGGTCGCCGCGGTTGATACCCATAATTTGCGCCACAGGTCCCAGTCCATGAGTTGGATAAGGGTTGCCGGTGTGTTTTTTGCTGTATTCCAGTCGCCACATTTTGTAATAGCCGGTTTTGTTGTGTTTATATTCCCGCAAGTCGTGAATATAAGCGCCTTCGCCGTGATATACTTCGCCGAAAAGACCTTTACGCGCCATATTGAGCGTTGCCAGTTCGAAAAAGTCGTAACAGCAGTTTTCGAGCATCATGCAATGGCGTTGCGTTTCTTCGGCGGTATCGACCAGCGCCCAGCAATCGTCAATCGTCATAGCCGCAGGGACTTCTACGACAACATGTTTTCCGTGTTTCATGGCATACACGGCGACAGGCACATGCAGATGCCAGGGCGTAGCGTTGTAAATCAGGTCGATATCATCGCGTTCGCACACTTTTTTCCAGTCTTCTTCGCCCGAATAAACAACAGCTTCGGGATGTCCGGCTTTTTTCAGACGTTCCTGATTGCCTTTGAGGCGGTTTTCCTGCAAATCGCACAATGCCACAATCTTAGCGCCTTCGATATGCAACATTCTTTCTACTGCGCCGGCTCCGCGTCCCAGCCCGATAACGGCAATACGCACTTCGGAAAGAGGTTCGCAACGCAAACCCATCACCGATTTTCCTTTTCCTGGTCTGTTGACTGGCACAGAATCCGGAGCTTCATTCGTCTTTATCAAGTTATTAGCGCCTTGCGCCAATCCGGCATAACCTGTTACGCCTAACGCCAATCCCCCATACAGGGTCTTCTTCAAAAAATTTCTACGATTATCTCTCATTACAGACATATTTATATTTTTAGTCTGCAAAGGTAAATATTATTTCCGAATGAAAAATATTTTTCAGGTGAAAATGCAACGTTTCAGAAAAAACTTGCATCTTTGTATAGAATTTAAAAAGTATAAATTATTTATAAAAATAGAAATAGTATGGTTAAAGTATTAAAAATGATTATTTTCTGCACATTAGGTTCTGTGCTTGCAACATCCTGTTTGAAAGATTCCGGTTCACGTATTTATGCCGAATTGCATTCCGTGATAAAGTCAAACATGGGAGTAATGTATTTTTCTTCGGACGATGGAATTGATTTATATCTCGAAAACGGCTTGTTCAATCCCGAATGGGGCAATGAAGGCGATCGAATACTGGTGGGATTTTACTACAATCCGGCGACGATTACGGAAAATACCACAAAGATGAACATCACCGTAGAAACTCTGATTCCCATACAGACAGAGCGTTCGGCGCTTCCTTCCACTGTCGATACTGTCGGTACCGGAGTGTTTTTGCATGAGAACAGCAACAGCAACGGAATTGCTGCATGGGCTTCTCAAAACTATCTTACGGCTATATTTCTTGTGAGATATACCGAAGCAAAGAAACATAATTTCGGGTTTATCGAAGAACCTGAACTGTTTAGAAACGACACCCTTTTCCTGTCGATGTGGCATAATGCGAAAGAAGACGGTAAAACAAAGACTTCGCAATCGTATCTGGCTCTGGATTTGTCGTATTACAACCGTTATCTGTCAATAAGAGATTCGACGGTGATTTCGTTAAAATACAAAGCTGAAAATTCGTATTCGTCCGGTACCGACGAATATACTTATAATGTGATGTATCGACGAAAGTATAATTCGCAATAAGAGTTTATTCGTTTCTTTTCGTCACATATAGCGAAAGACTTATTAACGACTGCTTTGCGGGAGAATCGTCGAGAACGGAAATCAAATTGAGCGCTTTTTCGACGTATTTTTCCGCTACGGTGGTTGCATACGTCAAACCATTGTTTTCGAGGACAAAATCTCTGACCGTCGAAACATGTTTCCGGTCGGTCGATGAGTGTTTTACGCATTTGAGGATTTCTTTTTGACGTTTACTGTCCACCTGTTTCAGCGCATAAATCAACGGCAGGGTTATTTTATTTTCAACCACGTCGTTACCTGTGGGTTTGCCGAGCAGATTTGTTTTTTCGTAATCGAAAATATCATCTTTTATCTGGAACGCCATTCCGATATTTTCGCCGATACAGTACATTGTTTCAGCAAGATGCGAGGCTCCCGACGATTTGGCGCCGATTTCCATTGACGCTCCGATTAAAACGGCTGTCTTTTTCCGTATGATTTCGAAATAAATCTCTTCGGTAGTATCAAGAGAAATAGATTTTTCGATTTGAATCATCTCGCCTACACTCATTTCGACTATGGGGCGCGACATAACGTTCATAAAATCAAACATCTGATATTCCGTAATCATCACAAGAGCCTTTGCCATAAGATAATCGCCCGCGAGTACGGCAATACGCGAGGTCCATTCGGCATTGACAGACTTGTTTCCCCTGCGCTGGTCCGAACGGTCAACAACATCATCGTGTACAATCGACGCAGTGTGAACCATTTCTATAGCTGCCGTCCCCGCAAAAGTCTTGTCGGTAAACGGTTTCGAAGGCGCCGACGCCAAAGCCGAAAGAAAAACGCAGGCAGGACGTATTCTTTTACCGCGGCGGTCGAAAATATATCTCATCACTTCATTTAACAACGGCGAATCGGATGATAAACTCTTGCGAAAAAATGCTTCAAATCTGTTTAACGCATCTCTGACCTCTTTCGGAAAAGAGTTATAAATATCGGGAAAGCCTTTATTTATACCGGATTCGAGACCTTTTGTGTTTTCTTTCATCGTTCGAATTTGAATGATATCTATCATTGTTTTCTTTAAAAATAAATCGCAAAATTAAACAAAAATTTTTGCATACAAATCATAATCGTCGGTGTCAACGATTTTGACTTCCGCAAAACTGCCGGCGGAACAATGGTCTGTTCCGGTTTTGTAAATCAAAACTTCCTGGTCTATTTCGGGAGAATCGTGTTCAGACCTGCCAATAACAAAGTCATTTTCAATCCTGTCGATTATAACCCGCATACATTGATTTTTTTTTGCATGATTCAATTCGCCCGATATCCTGTTCTGTATCGACATGATTTCATTTGCTCGTTCCATTTTCTTCACGTTACTCGTCGAATCCCGAAAATGGGCGGCAGAATACGTATCTTCTTCTTCCGAATAGGGAAAAACGCCCAAACGCTCAAAACGTACGTCTTCGACAAACTGTTTCAATTCGTCGAACGCTTTTTCCGTTTCTCCGGGATGACCAATCAACAGGGTTGTTCTCAATGCAATACCGGGTATTTCTTTACGGATTCGTTCTATAAAGCTGTATGTTTCTTTTTTAGTTATGCCGCGTCGCATTTTGCCGAGAACTCTGTCGCTGATGTGCTGGAACGGGACGTCCAAATATTTGCATATCTTCGGATTATCTCTGATTTCGTATATCAGGTCGTCGGGGAAAGAGGCAGGATAAGCGTAATGCAGTCGTATCCATTCAATACCTTCGACTTCCGACAATTTTTTTAACAACTCGGCAATTTTCCGCCGTTTATACAAATCCAATCCATAATATGTTGAATCCTGCGCTATTACAAGTAATTCCTTCACTCCTCCGGCGGCTAACTTCCGCGCTTGAATCACTAAGTTCTCAATCGGTTCGGACACGTGTTTTCCACGTATAAGCGGAATGGCGCAATAACTGCAATTCCGGTTACAGCCTTCCGAAATTTTCATGTAAGCGTAATGCGAAGGCGTCGTAACAATCCTGTCGCCAATGAGTTCGTCTCTGAAATTGCCTCCTGTGGCTCTGATGATTTCTTTCAGGTTTTTTGCTCCAAAAAAGTCGTCAACTTCCGGGATTTCGCTTCGCAACTCGTTTTTATAACGTTCCGCCAGACATCCGAAAACAAATAATCGGTCGATGAGTCCTGCTTTTTTTGCCCGTGCAAAGTTCAGGATTGTGTTGATTGATTCTTCTTTCGCATCTTTGATAAAACCGCATGTGTTGATAATCACTGTCTTTGCCGATTCGTCATTGGAATCGTGAACTACTTCGAAACTGTTTCCCGAAAGTTGAGCAATAAGATACTCCGAATCGACAATGTTTTTCGAGCAACCCAGCGTAACTATATTTATCCTGTTTTTATTCTTCAATGCCCCTCTTTATTTGTCGGGGTACTCCGACTCGAACGGAGGACCCCCTGCTCCCAAAGCAGGTGCGCTAGCCAACTGCGCCACACCCCGAAAATCGCTAAATGCGGGCGCAAAGGTAATCATTATTTTTAATATGACAAAAAAAATGAAAATATAGGCTAAATCTTTTTGGTGGGCGCTATTATATCGCACAAAGTATAAACACAAAACGATTTCAATCACTCATGTTACGCACCGGTCAATTTGACCAAGGAAAGCATTCACAACAACGACAAAATCCTGGAGGGATATTTTGTTGTAGGGACGCAAAATTTTGCGTCTTTACGCGTCCTGCGCAGGGAATCGGATTTTCATTCGTCGTTGTGATTGACCGTGTCCGTAAGCTGAAGCATACGGTTAATAAAGTGTCATCCCTGCGGGCCCTGCGGGACTTGGTCGTCGTCCAGCAACTCTTAACTCTTAGTTCTTAACTCTTAACTCAATAAAGTGTTGTCTCTGCGGGACTTAGTCGTTGGATTTCCGCTCGAAATGTCGCGGACACAGACAAACTTCGGCTATACAATAAAAAAAACAACACCTTGCGTAAAAAAACACAAGGTGTTGAATAAGAGGGTGGCGGCGACCTACTCTCCCGCTTTCGCAGTACCATCGGCGCTGATGAGCTTAACTTCTCTGTTCGG
>JAISXV010000171.1 GCA_031270335.1 Prevotellaceae bacterium
TAAAGAATTCCTGTCCCGATGCCCATAATCAAGCCTTTTTGACTTTGCGAAAATTCCAGTCCGCCCATGTCCGACGAGCCGGTCAGGTAGTTGGCGAACAGCATAAAAAAACCATACCATGCCCAACGCTCGAGCAGTTCAATGGTATTGGCTACCCAAAAAGTATGGGGAAATTTGTTAAATACGTTCATAATGTTTGTGTTTTATTTTTCAGCCATACTGTTTCCGCGTCGGATAAGCAGGGCGAAAGTTTTTCGAATACTGTTTGATGATAGGCGTTGAGCCACGCTGTTTCTTCGTCTGTCAACATCTCTTTGACAACCGGAGCGGCGTCGATGGGACACAAAGTCAGAGTTTCGAAACCGTAGAAGTCGCCGTAATCCGTTGTCATGACAGGTTTGACGAGCATCATATTTTCCGTGCGGATACCGTATTTGTGATCGCGGTAAATGCCCGGCTCGTTAGTAACTGTCATTCCTGTTTGAAGTTTCACAGGGTTTTCTTCGGCGCGTATGCTGTGAGGTCCTTCATGCACATTCAGATAGTAACCAACGCCGTGTCCCGTGCCGTGCAGATAGTTGACACCGTTTTCCCACATTGCTTTCCGCGCCAGCATGTCGATTTGCGAACCTCTTGTGCCTGCCGGGAAAATCGCCATCGAAAGGTTGATATTGCCTTTCAGCACGAGCGTGTAGTCCCGTTTCATCTCTTCGGTTACAGCGCCCAGAGCTACCGTGCGGGTAATGTCGGTAGTGCCGTCGATGTATTGCCCTCCCGAATCAATCAGGAGCAAGCCTTCGGGCTTAATCTCAACGCAGTTTTCCGCTTCCGGACTGTAATGGTTGATAGCGCCGTTGGCGGCATATCCGGCAATCGTATGAAAACTCTCGCCCGCAAAATTGTCCTGCTGACTTCTCAACTCTTTCAGTTTGAGACATACGTCATACTCTGTGACGCCGCCTTCGGGAACCGCCTTTTCGAGCCAGATGAAAAACCGGACAAGCGCCACGCCGTCGCGCACCATAACACGCCGGAAACCTTCGGCTTCAGTTTCGTTTTTCCTGCTTTTCAACAGGTCGGCAACCGACAAGATGTCTATTACCTTGTTGTGCTTTGCTATTGCTTTATACAGATTGAACGACAGTTTGCGGCTATCAAGACACACCCGCAAACAATGGGTCGTTTCCCAGAAATCAGTGGTCTCATGATAACCGGCTATTGTAATGCCTTCGTTTCGGAAATGGTCGATTACCGCAGGCGTTATTTTGTCGTTGTCGATAAAAAGAACAGCCTGTCCGCCGGAAATGAAAGCGTGCGCCACCGCCACCGGATTGTATGGCACGTCGCTTCCGCGTATGTTGAACAGCCAGGCTATCGTGTCAAGCGAACTGATCCAAACAGCGTCGGCGCCGGATTTTCCGGCTTCGGCAAACACGCGGTCAATCTTTTGACGCTCCGGTTCGCCTGCAAATTCAAGCGGATGTACAACCACCGGATTACCGGGTATCGCCGGACGGTCGTTCCAAATCGTATCGAACGGGTCGAAATCGGACACAAGCGTTATGTTCTTTTCTTCGAGCCGGGACTGAAGCGTTTGCGCCTCTTTCGCCGGATACACATTGCCGTCGATTCCCACCCGTGCGCCATCCGGCAGTTGACTTATCAGCCAGTCGGGGATGCTTACGGTGTCGGGCAGACGGTCTTTGAAAAGCGCTATTTCGCTACCCTCAAGTTCGTTTTCCGCCTGAAGAAAATAGCGTGAATCCGTCCATAATCCGGCTTTATCGTGCGTCACCACAACGGTTCCCGCCGAACCGGTAAACCCGCTGAGCCATTGTCGCGCTTCCCAGTGTTCGGGAATGTATTCGCTGATATGCGCATCGGTGGAAGGGACAATAAAGGCTTGCAGATTATTGTCTTCCATGTATTGGCGAAGTTGCGCCAATCGTTCGTTTGTAAAATTTTTCATATTCTTTAAATAATAATAATAAACTCTTAACTCTTAGTTCTTAACTCTTAACTTTTAACTCCTTCATGTTCTGTTCGTCTGATGATTTCGTTTTGCAGTTCGACGCCGAGGTCGTTGAAGTAATCGCTGTAACCGGCTACACGGACGATTAATCCCTGATATTTTTCGGGATGTTTTTGCGCTTTACGCAATGTGTCGGCAGTAACCACGTTGAACTGTATATGATGCCCGTTCATTTTGAAGTAGCTGCGTACCAGGCTCGACACTTTCCGGATGGCGGTATCGTCTTCGAAAAAGACGGGGCTGAATTTCTGGTTCAGCAACGTGCCTCCGGTGTGCAGGTGGTCGATTTTTGCGGCGGATTTGACTACGGACGTTGGTCCGTTTTTGTCGGCGCCCTGCACCGGCGAGATTCCTTCCGAGACGGGGACGCCGGTGCGCCGTCCGTCGGGGCTGGCGTGCATTACTTTACCGAAGTAAACGTGGCAGGTCGTGGGAAGCAGATTGATACGGTATTCGGCGCCTCGCGGACTGACGTGTCCGTTGATGGCGTCGTAATAGATTTGGAACACCTCCATCAGACGGTCGTCGGCGCGGTCGTCGTCGTTGCCGTACTTCGGCGTTTTGTAGAGAAGACGGTAGAGCAAATCGTCGTGTCCTTCGAAATTCGCGACCAAAGCATCCGTAAAATCCGTCAGGCTGATGTTCTTTTCGTCGTAAACATGCGTTTTGAGCGCCGTGAGCGAATCGGTTATTGTGCCGACGCCGACGCCCTGTATATAATTGGTGTTGTAACGGGCGCCACCTTCTATGTAGTCCATTCCCCGCGCTACACAGTCGTCGATAATCAGCGAAAGGAAAGGCGTAGGCATATTCGCCATAAAAATTTGTTCGATAGCGTTGTTGCCTTCGATTTTGATTCCGGCAAAATGCAGCACCTGTTTTTGAAACGCCGCAAGCAACTGCTGATATGTTTGCAGTTCCGACGCTTTGCCGGTGTGCAGTCCGATTTGCTTTTTAGTGCGCAGGTCGTAACCGTCGTGCAGCGTTATCTCCAGAATCTTGGGGAGATTGAAATATCCGCACAGGATGTAACTTTCAACGCCGAACGCTCCGCTTTCGACACATCCGCTGGCGCCTCCGTTACGGGCGTCTTCCGGCGTTTTTCCCTGATTGACTAATTCCTGTATTATAGCGTCGGTATTGAAGATAGAAGGTTGTCCGAATCCTGTTTTCGTGATTTTCACGGCGCGGTCGATGAAGCTGTCGGGATTTTGCCGGCTCAGTTGCACCATTGAGCCGGGTTGCAACAAGCGCATCTCTTCGATAACGTCCAACAGGATGTACGACATTTCGTTGACGGCGTCGTTGCCGCCGACAGTCAGTCCGCCCAGATTGATCAGACAGAAGTCGGTGTAAGTGCCGCTTTCTTCCGCCGTCACGCCGATTTTGGGCGGCGAGGGGTGGTTGTTGAATTTTATCCAGAACGATTCCAGCAACTCAACCGCTTTGTCGCGCGTCAACGTACCTGCTTCGATTTCGGCTTTGTAGAAAGGATACAGATGCTGGTCGAGGCGACCCGGATTGAACGAATCCCAGGGGTTGAGTTCCGTTACCACTCCCAGATGAACGAACCAGTAATGCTGCAATACTTCATGGAAAGTAGCCGGCGCATGAGCCGGTACACGGCGGCACACACGAGCCATTTCGAGCAATTCGTCTCTGCGCTGTCCGTTCGTTTCGACGAGCGCCAGCGCTTCCAACTTTTCGGCATGACGTTCGGCAAAACGAATCATGGCGTTTGCCGCAATTTTCATTGCTTCCAATTCACTCTTCTGTGGAGAGGGGACGGGAGAGAGGTCAATCATGCTTTCTTCGATGTCGTTGATAATATCCAGCATTCCTTTCCGGAAGATTTTGTATCCGGCGACCGTGTGTCCGGGCGCTCGCTGTTCCATAAATTCGGTAAAGATACCGGCGTTGTAAGCGTCGTGCCATTGAGGCGTCATGGCGTTCATGATGCGGTCGCGGTTCGAATGTCCTTCCCAAAACGGGACAATGATTTTGTCGTAAGCGTTGCGAGTCTCTTCATCGACCCGGAACCATACTTTTTCGCGCGAATTGAGTACGTCCAAGTCGTGCAGCGAATGTACTGTAATTTCGGGATAAGTAGGCGTTGCCTTAGGAGCGGGACCCCGTTCGCCGACAATCAATTCGCCGTCGTTGATGCAGACTGTTTTGTTCGACAGAATATATTCGAACGACTTTGCCCGTTGTACGGGAACAGCGTCTGCGGGCGTCAGATGGTCTCTGTAAAATTCGGTAATCAGCAAAGCCCGCTCTGCCGAAATCCGGTTGATTGCGTTCAGGCTTTGTTCGCGCAGTTGTTGTATTCGTGGCGTCATATCTGTATTAATTATTAATTGTTAATTGTTAATTATATTAAGTCCTGCGGCTTCGAACCGTTGTTTTGTTGCCGACAAGTCGTTTTTCGATAACGATTTCATTTCCTCAAAGGGATTTGCAATCCTGAGCCGTTTGTATTTATGCGTTGCCGTGTTGTGATATGGCAACAAATCTACTCCCTCGACCGGAAACGGCAGTTCGGTCAAAAAAGCGAGAGTCTGTTCCATGTTTTCGCCGGTGAACGTGACGCCGGGAATCATCGGTATCCGTATGCGCACCCTGGCTCCCGTTTTCAGCAGGCAGACAAGGTTTTCGAGAATCAGCCGGTTCGACACGCCCGTATAATTTTTATGCAGAGCGTCGTCCATTATTTTCAAGTCGTAGAGGAACAAATCTGTGAAATTACGTACAGCCTCGACGTCGTCCCATGCCGCAAATCCCGAGGTATCGACCGCAGTGTGTATTTTCTCTTTTTTACATAAAGCGAGCGTTTCGACAAGAAATGCGGTTTGCATCAGCGGTTCTCCTCCCGAAAAAGTTACGCCGCCGCCGGATTCGTCCATGAAAATCTTTTCTTTCCGAAATTCGCACATCAGGGCGTCGGGCGTGATTTCGTAACCTACGGATTCGTTGCTGGTAAACGTCGTACTGCCCACACGCACGGTTTTCGATGCTACGCCAACGGCAGGATCGACGCCTTCGGGATTGTGACACCATTTGCAGGCAAGAGGACAGCCTTTCAGGAAAGCCGTAACCCTGACGCCGGGACCGTCGTGGACTGTAAACCGTTTAATATCAAATATTGTGCCTGTCATGCGTTTGCGGCAGCGTTTAAGTAATCGGGCAGTTTGCTTGATGGCAATGTTTTTTGTACGCCAGCGCCTTCGCTTTTTTCTTTAAGCGAAGGCTGCGTTCCCATCCAAACGATGTGGTCGAGTGAAATTTCATCGCCGAAAATAATCGTGTCGTCATCATCAATATTAATCACGGCGGCAAGACCGGCGTATGACAGTCCGAAATAATAAAGAAATGTAGAATCCTGTCGAAAGTCGTGGGCGTTATCTTCGTAATTCATTCCACATTCGTCGTTGCCTAAAAAGAGCAATAGTCCGGAGCCTGCCGTTGTTTTGAGTATATCTCTGCGCTGGATGTAAATTTCTTTTGTAAACATTTCACTTTTTATTCGTTATTATCTAATAATTATCAAATCAACTGCAAAGGTAATACTTTAATTTATATTAACATTATTCCAGTCAGGCGGCTGTACGCCCAACAGGTGTTTTACAAAAAAGTCGAACCGTTTGCGGTCGCCATAATCTCCGCCCAGCGTGTGGTTCATACCCGGAACAACAACCAGTTCAAATTCCTTTTTCGCTTTAATCAAAGCGTTCACTACCTGCATTGTCGAAGCCGGGGATAATGGGATTGCCGGCTTGCGGCGTATTCCATAAAATGGTTTTATTTACTTCCCTCTCCAACGACTGCGCTTGCATATTTTTGCAAAGACAAAGCGCCAGCGCTACAAATAATAATTCTACGATTTTCATTTTATTATTAATATTTGACTGCAAAAGTATATCTTAACTGTAACATTTAATGAAACAATAATCCATAAAAATAGCAAAATCGTTTAAATGATTAATAAACAATGTTCTTTTAAGAACAAAATCTGTTTAATCAATCGCCTGTTCGAGGTCGGCGATTAAATCTTCGGCGTTTTCGAGACCTGCCGAAAAACGGAAAATTCCTTCTCCGGCAAAGGTATTCCACGAATCATATTGTCCGGAGGTAGCGAATTTGAAAGACGTCTGCAACACATCTTTCGAATTGAGGTAAAAAACTAAAGAACGATGATGTCCCAGCGAAACGGCGTAATGTATTATTTGCAGACGTTCGGCTATTTTCCGCACATTCCGGTTGTCGTTCAACTGAAAAGTGAGAATCCCCGAAAAGTTTTTCATTTGCCGTTTAGCCAGTTCGTGTTGCGGATGCGAAGCCAGTCCGGGATAAATCACTCTTTTGATTTTCGGGTTTTGTTCGAGATACGAAGCAATTCTCAGAGCGTTTTCCTGATGTACCTGCATACGTAACGGCAAAGTCGCTATTCCCCGAATAATCAGCCAGGCATTGAACGGACTTATCGTTCCTCCGAAACGAATCGATGTTTGCTTGCGCAAGGGAACAAGGTCGTGTTTACTTCCCAGCAAAACGCCGCCCAAAGCGTCGCCATGACCGCCCAGATATTTTGTTAAAGAGTGAATCACAAAATCTGCTCCCAACAGTAAGGGTCGGGTTGCTATTGGTGTGGCAAAAGTGGAATCGACGGCGAGTTTGGCTCCGGCAGCGTGGGCAATAGCTGCAACGGCAGCGATATCCGTAAGTCTAAGTATCGGATTACATGGCGTTTCGATGTAAATCAGTTTGGTGTTCGTCTTTATTGCCGCTCCGACAGCCTCAATATCCGAAGTATCGACTTTGGTAATTTCTATGCCCAATTCCGGAATCAGTTCGTTGGTTATCTCCGACAGGGCGGCGTATGCAACGTCGCTGATAACAGCATGATCGCCCGATTTCAACAGATGAAACAACAAAGCGACAATAGCGCTCATCCCGCTGGCAAAGGCGACGGCGGTTTCGGCGCCCTCAATTACAGCAAGTTTGTCTTCCAATTGGCGGATAGTAGGGTTTCCCCAACGAGTATATACCCATGCGTCGTTTTCGTCCATTCCTTCAACCGAAAAACCAGTGTCGGCTTCCACTACAAATGTGGTGGACATCACAATGTTGGGCGCTGAAGCATTAGTTACAGGGTCGGGAAATTCGCCCGCATGAACAGCCTTTGTTTGTTCTCCGGCGTGTAATATGTTCTTTCGTATCATACCTTAAATAATATTATATTTTGCGCAAAGGTACGGCTTTTTTGTCACACAGGTCAATACCATGTTTGTGGTATTTTGCCCGCTATTATTGCGGTATCGCAATTATACACGAAATTTCCACCGGATAAATATCGCCAACGAAACTAAAGTACAGACTGTTCCGATGATATAACCGATAGTTGGCGACAGTCCTGCTCCTTCGGGAGCGACCATAATATATGTCGATATCACCATTGTCATAAACAGCGCAGGCAACAAAGTGATCCAGTAGAACTTGTTTGCTTTTGCCAGATAAACGGTGACAGTCCAGAGCGTTGCGGTTGCGAGCGTTTGGTTCGACCATGCGAAGTACCGCCAGATAACGTCGAAATTGATTTGCAGAATACCCAGAGCGACAATGAATAGCGGCATCGACACAATGAGACGGTTGCGGATTGATTTCTGGCTGTAGTTGATGAAATCGGCGACAATGAGACGAGCCGAACGGAAAGCTGTGTCGCCCGAAGTGATCGGTGCGGCAATCACCCCGATAATCGCAAGTAAACCGCCGAACGTTCCTAACCACGAGTGCGCTATCTTATCGACGACCACAGCGGCGTTGTTATCGTTTGCTTTAAGAAACTCCTGCAATCCGCCCACCGAATCGAAAAAACTTATTGCCGCTGCAGCCCAAATCAGGGCGACAATACCTTCGGCGACCATTGCGCCGTAGAACACACGTCGTCCCTGACGTTCGTTTTTCAGACAGCGTGCCATCAAAGGCGATTGCGTTGCATGGAATCCCGAAATAGCTCCGCAGGCTATGGAAATAAACAACATGGGAAACAGCGGATATTTTTCGGCGTCGGGATGCATGTTGTGCAGATTGGAAAAACTCATTTCGGGCATTGCGCCTGTCCAAATCATGCTTATGGCGATTCCCAGAGCCATAAACAGCATAGCAAATCCGAAAAACGGATAGATTTTGCCGATGAGTTTATCGACGGGCAACAAAGTCGCTCCGATGTAATAGATAAAGATGATTATACCCCAGATTGTTACTCCCATATAGCCGCCGGTCATGTTCGCCAAAAGTTTCGACGGACCCGCAACAAACACTGCGCCGACCAGCACCATCAACAAAACGGTGAATGCCCGCATAAACTGCTTAAATCCGGTTCCCATATATTTGCCGACAATTTCGGGAAGACTCATCCCATTGTTGCGTATCGAAAGCATTCCCGACAAATAATCGTGGACAGCGCCTCCGAAAATTGTCCCGAAGACAATCCACAGGAAAGCGGAATATCCGTACACCGCTCCCATAATCGCCCCGAAAATAGGACCCAGACCGGCGATATTCAAAAACTGAATCAAAAAAATCCTTTGCCAGCTCATCGGCACATAATCAACGCCGTCGGTATGAGTGTATGCCGGAGTTTTTCTGTCGGGCTGAATCACGAAAATCCGTTCGACAATCTTGCTGTAAACAAAATACCCCGCAAGAAGCAAAGCAATGG
>JAISXV010000215.1 GCA_031270335.1 Prevotellaceae bacterium
TTATCGCTTTGTCGGGATGTGCCGGCGGGGGCGATAATGTTTCGCAGTACAATGTTGTATGGGACAGTCCCAGCGAAGATTCTTTCGGTTCGATGCCTTTGGGCAACGGCGATATTGGCTTGAATGTATGGTACGAAAAAAATGGCGACCTGCTGTTCTACATCAGCAAGGTGGACGCCTACGACGCCGGTCACAAACTGCCGAAACTCGGACGTATCCGTATCACTGCCGAACCTGCCTTATCAATCGACCGTTTTAAACAAACGCTAAGCCTGAAAGACGCTTCGATAACAATTGAATCAGGCGACGCCGCTTTCAAACTATGGGTCGATGCCAATAATCCGGTTATCAGGGTCGAAGGCAGCAGCAAAACGCCGCGCACAATTACCGTCAATCTCGAACCGCTTCGTCCTTTGTCGGACTTCGGACAACAACTTCCGGACGAAGGAACGGCGGGAACAGTATTCGGCAAGCCTGACGACAAGCTGGCTTGGTGTTACCGTAATCAGTCGTCGGATTGGGGACGGAATTTCCGAATCCAGAATACTCCGGAAATGGTGGCGCAAACCAAAGACCCGATTCTGTATCGCACGTCGGGATGTCTGCTTCAGGCGGACGGTTTTGTGAAAAAATCTCCCACCGTGTTGAAATCCAAAGAAGCGACTAACGATTTCGACTGTTCAATCAAAGTCGTTTCCACACAGCCCGAAAACCTCGAAACATGGCTGTCGGAAATATCTTCGCCGATTGTATCCGACTGGAAATCACATTGTCACTATTGGGAATCGTTCTGGAATATCAGTTATATCCACATCACATCATGCGGCGAAGGCGTATTCAATATGGATCAATGTCGTTACACTCAGTTTCCACAAGGCTCGAACGCGCACGAAGGACATAAGGAAATCGACGCCGCCAAAAACGCCCGTCAACTTAGTGAACGATATGCTCTTGAACGGTTTTGCGAAGCGATTGCCGGACGCGGGGCTGTTCCTCCGCCTTTCAACGGCTCTATCTTCACTATGGACACGCCCGCCGGAGTAGCCGGTTTCTACCATCCTGTCGAGCATTTCGCTTCGCCCGACGAACGCGACTGGGCGCATCTGGCGTTCATGTGGCAAAATACCCGTCAACCTTACTGGTCAATGGCTACCAGAGGCGATTACGACGAACTGCGACTTGGGATGCAGTTTGTCCGGAATGGACTGGAAATATGTAGAGACCACTGTAAAAAATATTTCGGACACGAAGGCGCATTTATTATGGAAGCGTGCTGGTGGCATAATCTCGGCGTTTATTCGATGGACAATGTACCGCCGCATTTGCTTTATCATCATTTGGCAACGCTCGAACTGCCCGCAATCATGTGCGAATATTACGAACATACCGGCGAAAAAGATTTTCTGGAGCAGGTTCTTTTGCCTTGCGCCGAAGAATTTGTCAAATTCTACAAATATCGTTTTCCAAAACGTGACGACAAAGGTAAAATACTGATGGAAGGCGTTGGATGCGCCGAAACGTATCAGGGAGTGACTAATCCGTGTACCGAAATCGGAGGATTGAAATATTTGCTGACAAAACTGCTGTCATTCGACATCAGCGAACGGCAGCGTAAGGAATGGACTGATTTTCTCAACGCCATGACTGAGACGCCGCTTAGGAAAATACGCGGACTGGATTTGCTGGCTGTGGGCGATGTGTATGACCCGGGACGCGTCATTTGCGAAAGTCCGGAACTGTATTCGGTGTATCCTTTTCGTCAGGTGTGGCTCGGAAAACCGGAATTGTTGTCGAATGCCCGGCAGTCGTTTCATGTCCGGACAACGAGTATCGACGGGACAGTGGACAGCGAAAGCGTCGAAACAGGCGGATGGCAATTGACGGCAACACAGGCGGCGTATCTGGGACTTGCACGCGAAGCAGCCCGGCTTACGACTATCAATTTCAACGACCAGTTCATCCACTGGACGGACAATATCGCTCCCGGCACGCCTTTTCCGAAACGTCCGCGCACGCGTTTTCCCGCTTTCTGGGAACGGAAAATGGATTATACGCCCGATAACGACCATGGCGCTACTTCGGTCAATGCTCTGCAAAGCATGCTGTTGCAAAGCGACGGCAAAAAGATATTCCTGTTACCGGCGTTTCCCGAAAACTGGGATGTGTCGTTCAAACTGCGTGCTGCGTTCAACACTACTGTCGAATGTGAATATCGTGACGGGAAAGTGCAGTCGTTGAAAGTTACTCCCGAATCACGCCGCTCCGATATTGTGGATATGAGTTCATCGCAACAACGTATCCGTACTCTGGTCGAAATGGCTCTGACTGACCGGAATTATCTTTTCGGACTGCCTCCGATGCTGGACGCAATGCCTGTCCCGGGTAAAACAACGGCTTCGTGGATAGACAAATACGGCTATACTCTCGAAGGATGCAAAGCCGGTCCGTGGAAAAACAGCGTCTTCAACGGGAAAACCGTTTACGTGCATATCCTTGACTGGCAGGACGGCGGCGTGAAATTGTCCGCTATACCCCGAAAACTGATTTCTTCGGAATCCATCACAGGAAATATCCAGGTGAAACAGGACGAATCGGGGTTCTTGCTGACCGGTACGCCCGATGCGCTGAATACGATTGTAAAACTCCAATTCGACGAATCGGTGGAGGAGATTGCGTATTCGATTCCGTCCGAAGGTTCGTACACCACAGGAAAAGAGCGCGATGTACAGTTCGGCGATGACGGTCGGCTGACAGTTACAGTCGATTTGAAGGAGACAAAATCCGTCAACCGTTTTGAGTTTACTATCGACAACCCGAACCATCTTCGTGGACAAAGTCGTCCGTTTGAACTGCAAACGCGTGATGCCGGCGGACAATGGAATACGGCGTATCGTGGAAGAATATACGGCACAATCTGCGGAAAAGCAATCGTTCCCGTCAATACGGATGCTGTACGGTTAATCGTGAAAACGCAGAATATTAAGCAATTCGACGTCTTTGGATTATAATTACGGATAAAACGGTTGCAGTGTTTTTTATTAAAAATTCACACTATTAACGCAACGGCATATACAGCGACGCCTTCTTCCCGTCCGGTGAAGCCTAATTTCTCTGTCGTTGTGGCTTTTATTGACACATTTTCTACCGGGATACTCATTATTTCTGACAATATCCGGCGCATTTCGGGTATATAATCCTTGATTTTAGGCTGTTGCAGACATACGGTTACGTCGGTGTTGCCAATCGTATAATTCTTGTCTTTCAGCAATGCGACGACGTCCGACAACAGCATTTTACTGTCTATTCCCTTGTATTTCTCGAAAGTATCGGGAAAATGAACGCCGATATCGCCCAATGCCGCCGCTCCGAGCAGGGCGTCGCATAGCGCGTGAATCAAAGTATCGCCGTCGGAGTGCGCAATACAACCCTTATAATGTTCGATTTTCATTCCCCCGAGCCAGAAATCATAACCTTCCGACAAAATGTGAACATCGTAGCCAAAACCTATTCGTGGAATCATCTGCTGAAATACTTATTTTGTTTTAACTGTCTTTTTCTTAGTCTTTTTCACGGACGGTTTCGATTCCATGATTCCCGATTCTTTCAGTTCCGCCAGAGTTTTCGCCGGCAGAATATGTTCGAGCAGCGAAATATGATACTCGCTCTCTTTGTTTTCGGCGATATATTCGAGCAATTTTTTACGACGTGTTTTATCGTCCGTTTCGCTGTAATTGTTCACCTGGATGATAAAATCGCTTAACACGTTCATATAGTTGATATAAGCGTCGTAGGGCGAGGAATATGGATTGAAATATTTATGCACATTTCCGTCGGAAAACCATTTTGTACACATATAATAAAAATGGTCGCTGTTTTGGAGTTTCAGCCAGGTATCAACCAGTTCGGGATCGTGTATATCTCTCATTTTTTCCGACAAAGAATAAAGCGTATCGAATGCATCGTCCTGTAACTCATTGCCGAGCCATGCACTGAGGTCGCGTTCCTCGTCAGCCCACGAAATAGCGTAGGGGACGTGAATTGCTGCCACAGGTTGATGTTTGTCGTAAACTTCCGAAGGCGTCAGAAATTCAAAATCGGTTGATGTCAAGACCTGTTTCGGCAAATTGCGCATAAATTCGAATATTCCCGACGAAACGTGCTGATGCTCGCCAAATGTCTCATAATCCATGAAAAGATTCACGATTTCTTCGTTTTCATCAACAGTGTTAAGCCACGAAACGTATTTTTCGCAAGTTACGGGCCATTCTGCCCAACTTCTGTTCGAGAAACGAAACGAAATATCGTCGCTCAACCGGAAATTACGCAGCAACACCTTCAATTTCGGATTGATTGCATTGACATAAACGTAATTAGGACTTTTCCAGCCGAGAATATGACGTGCGCCTTCGGTCAGCATAGTTTTGTAGCCAAGTTTTTCGACCTGAGCGCCGATTGCGTCGGAATATATCAGTTCCGTCAATCGGAAAGTCGTTGGCGTATATCCAAAATACTTGTTTATTAAAGCGCTGTGGAACTTTACCTGACGTTGAAATTCCTTTTCGTCCTTCATAACAGCCAGACTGTGCGCCGATGTTTCGGTCAAAAACTCGACGCAACCCGTTTGAGCAAGTTTTTTGAAACTGTCCAGCACATCAGGCGCATAGAGTTTAAATTGTTCAATTGCCGAACCGGTTATCGAAAACGCTACTTTGAAGTTTTTGCCGTGTTCTTCAATTAGTTTTAGCAGCAGTCTGTTCATGGGCAAATAACAGCGGTCAGCTACTTTTCGCATTATTGAACGGTTGTTGAACTCGTCGAAATAATAATGATTTTCACCGATATCAAAAAAACGGTAACGTCTCAACCGAAAGGGCTGATGTACCTGAAAATAAAAGCATATTGTCCTTTTCATCTTTATAATTATCTAATAATTAGCACTATTTTTTTAATTTCTTTTTTACAGACTTTTCGTACAACTCAATCAAAT
>JAISXV010000082.1 GCA_031270335.1 Prevotellaceae bacterium
ATGCCGTCCATAAATACTTTGATATGTCGTCCGCTGAACCCGTTGAGCGAAATCTGCGCTGATGAGCCTACTCCTCCTGTCTCTCTTATCTTTACGCCCGAAATACGGTCGAGCGTTTGCGTCAGACTCAGCGTCGTATTGTGCAACAGTCGCGTGTCGATGCTGACTACATTGTACGCCGATTCGTTGATTTCCCGCACCCTGCTTTTGCCCATCACAACGACTTCGTCCAACTCAATATTTTTCGTTGTGTCGGTCTGCGAAAATGCGAAAAAGGTAAAAGTAAAGGTAAACAGTAAGCAGCAAAAAACTTTTAATCCAATCAATTTCAATCTAATAAATAATATCATATAATCATAAAAACGAGTGCAAAGGTACGGGGCTTCGAGATTATGTGCAATCCCTATTTTGGGGGATTTTTTAATGCATACCTCACAATTATTAGTTATTGCCCGCTAATTGATTGTAAAAATTATTTATGTAATTTTCAGATAATGCTTTTATAATGAATCTTATAAGTCTAAAATATTTTTTGAATGTTAATTCCTTTTCTATAAGGATTTTTAACTCTTAGGTCTTAATTTTTAGTTCCCCGATGTTTGCAGGCAAAAACTGCGAAGCGTCGCCATTATTTATCAGGATATCCCTGACAATCGACGAACTGACAGCCGAATGTTCGGGAGCGATAAGCATGAATACTGTTTCGATTTTAGGCTCTAACTGTTTGTTGATTTGCCCGATAGCGCGTTCGAACTCGAAATCGGAAGCTGTTCGCAGACCCCTTATCAGGAAATACGTATCCAACGACCGACACAGGTCTATCGTCAATCCGGAATAAGCGATGACTTTAACCTGCTGATTGTCTTTGAATACCGATTTAATTATTTCGATTCTTGTGTCAATGTCGAACATATATCGTTTTTCGCTGTTATGTCCCACAGCCACAGTGATTTCGTCGAACAGTTTCAACGAGCGTTGCACTAATGCTTCATGTCCTACGGTGAACGGGTCAAACGACCCTGGAAAAATAGCCTTCATATCTGATACTTAATTATTTTGAGTTTTGCATTACAACAGTTACGCTTCCCCGCATCGTTACGGGAGAGCCTTCTAAAAATTCCACTCTGGCATAATAGACATACACTCCGGGCTTTACGTACTTGCCTTTATATTTGCCGTCCCAATAGTGATATTCTTTTTGCAGAGGAAGATTGAAATCTTTTTTCGACGAAAACAGACGTATTCCCGATTTGTCGAAAATTTCCATTTCGAGTTTGTAAGCCACGTCGTTTAAGTCCATTACGGGACCGAACAGACGCCGGGAGTTTACGCAGTCAGTATTGCAGTTACAGTTTTTTGAAACGGATATGTCCGACATCGGGTCTATCGCTTCGGGCATGGTAATCATCGAGTTGAGCGATGCGCATGATTCTTCGGAGCGGGCGTATGACTTTTCGGTTTGCGCGGTCATCACATAACAGAATTTTTTCGGACCGAGACAGACGTATTCGTGTGTCGATTCGTCTAAAAAATAAAGCGAATTGCCCGGATTGACAGACTGTTCCGAAGGCGATGTCCTGTGCAGAGTGTAAACAGCCGGATTCGACTGATTGAAAAATTCCGTCCACCGTATTTCCGTATTCAGATTCAACGACGTGGCATACAGCAAGATATTACTCACCGTATCGCTTTTCAACATCCGTTGACCACAAAGAAAGCCGACGAGATTGTAGTGGTAAACCTGACCAATCGACGCCGATTGGTCGGTAAATTCTGTGGGAACTTTATCCGCCTTATCATAGAATCCATCCAGGGGAATTCGCATATCGGAGCGATAAATTGCAAAAGTATCAATGTCAGTCAATTTGTCTAAATTGATGTGCAAAGTTATCATTCCATTTTTGCTCACTACAGAATCAATATTCATCACGCTTGGAAAATGTTTACCGCTTGTTGGAATGTCAAGTCGGTGCGAAGTAGCGACGTCGCCGTTAGGCAAAAACGCTTTGACGTACAGAAAATAAGTTGTGTTCACTGTCAGGTTTTCGAGTGTGATATCAGCAGTTTGCTTACTTCTGCCCGAAAGTTTCTCAACTGCGGATATGTCGAAACTGTTGCCGTGATGTCCCCAGACCTCGTATTCGATTGCGTCATTGAACGTTATCGCCTGTGGGTTTTGAAGATTAATCTGTCCGTTTTCGTCGATTGCATACCTTCGGTATTCTGTCCATCTGAGGCTGATTGTGTTTGTACACTCGGAATATTCGCCTGAAAATCGCATTGTTATGTGCATATCCGATATCGGGGAAGTATTCTCGTTGTTTTTGCTTCGAATCCGGTATCCCTGCTGTTGCGTGTTTAAATCGGGAACAGTTTCGGAATAAGTCGTATCGGGCATATCAACGGTGGCGGTATTGTCGAAAAAATAATTCCCGGAAGTATATGGCTTGCGTGAAATCTCGTGAGACAGAATATTTTCCGAAGCATCGGGAGTTCTCCATTTCAACACAACTTTGCCTGTCGCTGGATCGACGCTCAACGAAGTGACATCGGGGGTAGTAAGTTCCTGCCCATTCAACCATGTCGTCAAAAACATGCTTAATGCAATGAATATGTGTCGTTTTATGCGCATACTACGATGTTTTATACTACAATATTTATAATCTTGCCTTTTACAACAATAATCTTTTTCGGCTCTTTTCCGTCGATAAACTTTTGAGTTTGAGGGTTTGCCAAAACTTTTTCCTTCATCTGTTCGACGTCGTCGTCTAATGGTAACTCCATTTTGAAACGGGTTTTTCCGTTGAACGATACCGGATATTCGAAGGAATTTTCAATAAGAAAACTCTCGTCATATTCTGGAAACGAAGTTTTTACCACGCTTGCAGTATTGCCGAGCAGGTGCCAGAGTTCTTCTGCGATATGAGGCGCAAACGGCGACAAAATTATCGTCAACGGTTCGAGGATTTCTTTTTTATTGCACTTCAAATCAACAAGTTCATTGACGCAAATCATGAAAGCGCTGACGGCGGTGTTGAACGAAAACGATTCGATATCGGACTGTACTTTCTTGATTGTCTTGTGCAAAACTTTCAATTCGTCTTTTGTAGCGGCTTCGTCGGACACGAAAAACTCGTCGCCGTGATGAAACAGCCGCCATAATTTGCGCAAAAACCGGTGTACTCCGTCGATACCTTTTGTGTCCCAGGGTTTTGACTGTTCCAGCGGACCAAGAAACATTTCGTATAAACGCAATGTGTCGGCTCCGTAAGTAACAACAATATCGTCCGGATTAACAACGTTATACAGCGATTTAGACATCTTTTCGACAGCCGAGCCGCAACGATATTCGCCGTCTTCGAGAATAAATTCAGCGATTTCGTACTCCGGTCGCCAAAGTTTGAATCGTTTTGTGTCTAAGATATTATTATTGACAATATTAACGTCCACATGCAATTCGCTTGTGTCGTATTGATCTTTTAATCCGTAAGATACGAAAGTGTTTGTACCTTTAATCCGGTAAACAAAATTCGAACAGCCTTGAATCATTCCCTGATTTATCAACTTCTTAAACGGCTCCTGTTCAAGCACTACGCCGATATCGTAAAGAAATTTGTTCCAGAAGCGCGAATATATCAAATGACCGGTAGCATGCTCTGTTCCACCGATATACAAATCGACATTTCTCCAGTATTCGTCGGCTTCTTTCGACACTAAAGCTTCCGAATTGTGAGGATCCATATACCTTAAATAATAAGCCGAAGAGCCTGCAAATCCAGGCATCGTGCTGAGTTCGAGAGGATAACCGTTATATGTCCAATCCTTTGCTCTGCCTAATGGAGGCTCGCCCGTTTCCGTCGGCAAAAACTTATCGACTTCGGGAAGTACGAGCGGCAACTGTTCTTCGGGAATATTATATGGCATACCGTCCTGATAGTAAACGGGAAACGGCTCGCCCCAGTATCTTTGCCGACTGAAGATGGCATCGCGCAGACGGTAGTTTACTTTGATGATTCCCAGATCGTTGTCGTGGATATATTCTTTGGCTTTCGCAATTGCTTCGGGAACGGTCAACCCGTTAAGGAATCCGGAGTTGACCATTATTCCTTCTTTTGCGTCGAAACTTTCTTCGCTCACGTCGCAACCCTCTATCAATGGTATAATTGGCAGTCCGAAATGTTTTGCAAAAGCATAATCCCTGCTGTCGTGAGCGGGAACAGCCATGATTGCGCCTGTGCCGTATCCTGCTAAGACATAATCGGATATCCAAATGGGAACTTCTTCGCCGGAAAACGGATTGATTGCGTATCCTCCCGAAAAAACGCCGG
>JAISXV010000155.1 GCA_031270335.1 Prevotellaceae bacterium
TCGTAAACCTTGTCGCCGATGACGCAGACTTTCCGGGATTGCAGGACGTCGATATCGTTGATGAAACGTCCGAAACGCATCCTTTGCTGTTCGATTCTGGTATAATTTGCGTGCAAGCCGCGAATGTTATACGTTCCCGAATTTTCGTTGTAAACCACGTTATTAGTACTGCGTCCGCCGAAGAGCATGGGCGACAGGCAGTCGATTTCCGGCACCCGCTCCATCAGGATATCGAGGTCTTTGTTGTGGATATTCCAGAATCGACCTTTCCGGAATCCCTTGTACGGCAAACTTGTCGTCGATGAACCCATGAAACAGGAATTTGTTGCAAAACCGTCGATATTTTTCATCATTCCGCGTTCAAGCCCGTGACCGGCGCCCATCATAATCATCAGCATGAATATTCCCCAAAACACGCCGAATCCCGTAAGCAAACTCCTTACTTTGTTGCGGGTAATCGTTACCCAAATTTCCTGTAATCTGTCTAAATCAAACATATATTCTTTATTTACGATTTACGATTGTAGATTTACGATTGTAGATTTACGATTGTAGATTTACGATTGTAGATTGTTGCTTACGCACGAAGGCAATCTGCAGTCCAAAATCATTTTATTTGCGCCCGAAGGCAATCTAAAATCCAAAATCTAAAATCCATAATCATTCTACTTGCGCCCGAAGGCAATCTAAAATCCAAAATCTACAATCTACAATCCAAAATCTACAATCTACAATCCAAAATCTAAAATCTAAAATCCAAAATCTAAAATCCAAAATCTACTCGTCTTTCATTGCTTCTACCGGCGAGATTCTCACGGCTCGGAGAGCGGGATACAATCCGGCGACAATTCCCGATACAATTAATACTAACATTGCGCCCACTGCCACTTTGACGTCAACAGTCGGGTTTCGGAAGATATACGATATCGGCGACCCTTCGGCGTTTGCGAGCGCCGAATTGATTAATTCGCCCAGTCCCACGCCCATAAACATCCCGAAATATCCGAAAATGGAAGTGATAACCGCCGATTCCATCAAAATACTTCCGAGTATCGACGAAGGTTTGGCGCCCAACGCCTTGCGTATCCCGAACTCCTTTGTCCGTTCCCTGACGGTTATCAACATAATATTACTGATGCTGATGATTCCCGCAATCAGCGTCCCCGTTCCGATAATCCAGATAAACAGCGAAATCCCGTTGAAGATACCCATTGTTTCTAAATAATTTTCGAGCCTGTTCCAGATGCCGACAGGACGTTTGTCGTCGGCGTCGAAGATGTGGAGGACAGAGAGTTTTTTGCGCAATCGCTGATCAAACTCTTCATTTGCCTGTTTAGTGTCAAGTCCTTTGACGGTGAAAGCAATTTCGTCGATTCCCCAACCTTTGTTATATAGCAGTTGAGCAGTGCTGAACGGGATATATGCGCTCTGTTCGTTACCCATGTCGTTGTCCGATTTGTACACGCCGATAACGGTATATGCCAGGCTGTCGGCGATAAACATTTTTCCGGTGGGGTCGGCGTTCTGGAAAAGCACTTCGCTGAGACGGCGGTTGATTACTGCGACTTTCCGGTGTTCGCGCATGTCCATTTCGTTGATAAAGCGCCCGCTGACAACTTTCACCCCATTGATTTCCCGAAAATCGGGATTGACGCCGTTGAAGTTGCAGGTGGAGTTGAACGTCTTGTTACTGACGCTGACGCTGGTCGAAATCAAGCCGGAGACGTTCATCGCTTCCGGCATCTGCCGGTTGACCAAATCCAGGTCTTTATTGTCGAGAACGATTCGTCGTCCTTCGGGTAAACCCTTGTATGGCTTCGAGGTACGGCGTCCCCAGAACTCAACGCTGTTGATTGCGCGGCTCTCGAAATTGGACATGACGCCGTTCTTTATCCCGTTGCCCGACGACAGCAGTATGCAGAACATCAGTATCCCCCACGAAACGGAAAAGCCGGTGAGGAATGTTCGCAGTTTGTTTTTACGTATAACGCTGAATATTTCAGCCCAATTGTCCAAGTCAAACATTTTGCAATGAATTATTTGTGATTGATTCTATTGCTCCATCCTTGATGCGGATGATTTTGTCGGTGGCGTCGGCGACGCTCTGCTCGTGCGTGACGATTATCATGGTCATGCCTTCGCGATTGACTTCCCTAAGTATCTGTATCACTTCCTCCGAGGTCTTACTGTCCAAAGCGCCTGTCGGTTCGTCGGCGAGAATCACTCTCGGCTTTGCGATCAGCGCCCGTGCAATGGCGACGCGCTGTTTTTGTCCTCCCGACATTTCGCTGGGCAAATGGTCAGCCCACTCTTTCAGCCCCATCCGGTCTAAATAGTTCAATGCGATGTTGTTTCTCCTCCTTCGCCCGACGCCCTGATAGTACAGCGGCAACGCCACGTTCTCCATAGCGTTCTTGAAGTTAATGAGATTGAAGGATTGAAAAATAAATCCGATAAGTTTGTTCCGGAGTTCTGCTGCTTTCGATTCGCTCAAATTGCGTATCAGGGTGTTGTTCAGATAGTAATTCCCGCTGTCGTAATTGTCGAGTATCCCCAAAATGTTCAACAGGGTGGATTTTCCCGACCCTGACGCTCCCATAACCGCAACCATCTCGCCTTCTCCAATCGTCAAATCCAAACTCTTCAACACATGGAGTGGCGCCCCATTGTAATACGATTTGTTAATCCGCTCTAATTTTATCATCTGTTATCTTTTCCTGTAATAATTACTTTTTCGATATACGTTATATATGACGTTTAATTTCGAAATAAGTTACAAAAGTATGAAAATATTTTTAAAATGGCTGATTTTTTTTATTTTTTATAAATTTTATTTTGGTTTGATAAATTTTTACTACTTTTGGCTCGATTTTTGTGGTGAATATTTGTTGTAATTATATATTAAAGTAAAATAAACAATTTAATTAGATGTAATATGAAAAATTTTTTCAAAATGTTGTTGGCGTCCATACTTGGGATACTGATAGTGAATGTTTTAGTCTTTATTATTCTATTGTCAATAGTGGCGGCAATAGGCTCTGACGCTCCAGTAATGGTAAAAGACAATTCCATACTGAAAATCTCTATAAATAAGCCACTTGAAGACCGGGCAGGCATTCCGGAGATTGATATTATCAACCTCGAAATCAAGACCAATCTTGGATTGAACAATATCCTTAACGGGATAGAACAGGCAAAATACGATAATCGTATTAAAGGCGTATATCTGGAACTGTCGAATATTCAAGCAGGTATTGCTTCGGTCGAAGAAATACGCGATGCTCTGTTGAATTTCAAAGAATCGGGAAAATTTATCCTCGCTTATGCCGAAAGTTATTCACAGAAAGCGTATTATCTGGCTACAGTCGCCGACAAAATCTATCTGAACCCGTTCGGAAGCATTGACTTTGCGGGAATGGGTTCAAAATTAACGTTTTTCAAAGGATTATTGGACAAACTCGGTATTGACGTGCAGATTGTCCGTCACGGAAAATTCAAATCGGCGATAGAACCGTTCACTCTCAGCAAGATGAGCGACGAAAACCGTGAACAGATAAAGTCGTATATCGGCTCTATCTGGAATTATATCTTGCAGACTGTCAGCGCATCGAGAGATATTGATATAGCAGAGTTAAACCGTATAGCCGATAATCTGGAACTCTCTATGGCTGAAGATGCTCTCAACAAAAAATTCGTCGATAAACTGTTCTACCAGGATGAATTAGTTGCCGAATTGACAAAATATTCAGGAGGAAATAGTTTGAATATAATTGATATAGACAAATATTACACCGTTCCTTTCTCATTACCGGGCAAAAAAGATAAAATCGCCGTGATATATGCCTCCGGCGAAATCATGACGGGCGAAGGCGAAACCGATATTATGTCGAAGAATATGATTGAAGCAATCGGCAAAGCACGCAAAGATTCTACAGTTAAAGCAGTGGTATTCAGGGTTAATTCTCCGGGAGGCGCCGCCAATGCTTCGGAATTTATTGCCCGCGAACTCGAAATAACGAAAGCGAAAAAACCTGTTGTCATATCAATGGGAAACTTCGCTGCATCAGGAGGTTACTGGATTGCAACACCTGGTGATAAAATCTTCGCGCATCATACAACGTTGACAGGCTCAATCGGAGTTTTCGGACTGATTCCGAATATCGAAAAAGTCATGAAAGAAAAACTCGGAATCACATACGATGTGGTAATGACTAATGAACATTCTGATTTTCCGTCGCTTACCCGACCGTTGAAACAGGTCGAAAAAGATTATTTACAGAGAAATGTTGAATTTGTGTATTCGAAATTTACCAGTAAAGTTGCGAAATCCAGGAATTTAAGCGTAGAAAGAGTGGACAGCATCGGACAGGGAAGAGTATGGAGCGGCGTGAACGCTTTCGACCTCGGTTTGATTGATTATTTCGGCGGAATAAAAGAAGCGATTCAAGAAGCTGCCAAATTGGCAGATATTTCGGACTATTCGATATTGGAACTGCCGAAAGAATTGAGTACATTCGAAATGCTGATGAAAACTGTCGAAACTAAAGTATCACAATCTCCTGACAACGAACTGATTCGCTCATTGAAACATTATGAATTTCTGATAAACAGCATTAAAAATTTCGGCATCGTTGCAAAACTGCCCTATATGGTAGAAATAGAATAATTTAAGTGAAAGTGAGAAAGGTTGATGTTTTTTGTCAGGGAGTGAAATATGTTCGCAGCAAGATGTTTGTTCGTATAACATTTTTCATTGTGATTCTGTTTGTAATTTTTGTAAGAGAATATGTTGCAGCCGGCGCTTCGGAAAAAGTAAACGACATCGCTTTTTTATTGTTGAAAAGTTCGATGTTTGTATTCGGTGTAATCATATTGTTTTCAATTATAACGATACTTATTCCGTATTTTGCATATCGCAAATCGAAAGCAAAACCCAAAGTAAAATTCACATACACAGGCGATAATGAAGTGATTTGTGAAGTCGTGTGCGATAAATTGCTGTTTCCGTTTGCAGGCGCTGTCAAAGTCGGATTAACTTTCGACAAGCAATATGACGCTATGGTTGTACTCAAACGTCTGAAACACAAGCAAGCTTATGGGAAAAAAGAACTAACGCTTCCGAATATCAAAAGCTATGATTTAGATACGATAACATTGTTTTTTCAGGATTTTTTCCGAATGTTTTCCTTTAAAATAGAGTTCAATCACAAGGTTTCGGTGGTGATTCTACCTGTTTCTGAAAACGATATCGAACTGTCAAAAGTTGTGCATACAACGGATAAGGACGAAATCAGAACTAACACAGTACATCGTAAAGAAGGAGAGTTGCTGCATTTCAAACATTTCGAATCGTCGGACGATATACGAAGAATTGTCTGGCCCGTTTATGCAAGGACTAAAGAATTGATTGTCCGTATGATAGAAATGCACAGCATATACGCTTCCCGGATAGACATGTATGCTTCGTTTTGCAATAATTACCGGAATCTGTTGAACAAAACAATTTCGGACGCATTTCTAAATAACTACAAAACAGGTATCTGGGAGGTATATAAATCCTTGAAAAAGGATAACGAAGTATGTTTTATCCCCGATCAGAAATCGAAAATCGCAGTTGAATATCAGCACGAAATATCGGCACAAATATCCGGAATGGATTGGCATTCAAACAAAATCGAAGAATATCTCGGCGAAGGAAAAATTTCGGTCGTATGCATTTCTTCGCTGATTCCTTCGCAAGATACCGAAAAAATGCTCGACAGACTTGACGCAAATACAATCGTCATTTTCACAAGTCTGAAATCGTCTATCGAAAAAATCAGCGTAAAAGATGTTTTAAAAGAAATTTTCACTATTCCCCAAGAAAAAAAAGTCAATTGGCGATGGCTGTTTTCGACTAGTAGAAAAAAAATCCTCGACAACGATAAGGCTGTCAGAAATGCTTTAATATCAAGGAATTTGAGTTATATTGAAATATAATTTGAAAAGATTCACAATACTTAATTATTAATTATATTGCTGAGTGAATAAAAATATTTACCTTTGTACGTTTTTTTAATGTTATATTTTTAAATTTTATAGAATTTTTATGAAACATCTTATTTATTTATTCTCTGTGTTAGTGTTATTTACGTCATGTAATGGCGGAAATGTTAAATTATCATCTTCGACGTCGCCGGCAGATTCGGTCAGCTTTGCGATAGGAGTTTTCGAAGCCTGTTCCACCCTTGAACATATCAATGGGACTGAACAATTGGCAAAAATTGATAACGATTATCTGCTTGCGGGATTCAAAGCAGTATTGTTGAGCAACGATTCCGTTAAAAAGTACGACAAACAATGGGCGTCGAATGTAATCAACGGCTATCTTGAGCAAAAAATGAAGGAAAAAGTGGAAAAAGCCATGCAGGAAAATGCCGCTTTTCTTGAAGAAAACAAGAAAAACGACGGTGTAACCGTTCTTCCGAGCGGATTGCAGTACAAAGTGATTGCAGAAGGCACAGGAATTTCGCCTGAGATTTCGGATACCGTGAACGTCATATACACCGGAACCGAAATTGACGGAACAACTTTCGATTCATCGAAAGGCAATGCCGTGAAAATGCTGTTATCGCGAATGATAAAAGGTTGGCAGGAAGGGCTTCCGCTGATGAAAGAAGGTGCAAAATACAAATTTTACATCCCTTCAGACTTGGCGTACGGAAATTCAGGACGATTTGCAGGCAAAGCTTTGATTTTCGATGTCGAATTGGTTAGCGTCGGCAAAGGTCCAAAAGCAAAACAGTAAATGAACAGTAACAAGTCCGTAGCATATCTGCTTTTAACGATATCGGCGTATGTTCTGTTAACCGCGATTATATCGGGTTGCGCCAATTCGTCAATTGCTCCAACAGGGGGTCCAAAGGATACTATTTCTCCTGTGCTTCTGAAAATGGACCCTCCGCAACGGACAAAAGAATTTAAGGGTAAAGAGCTTGTTTTCACATTCAACGAATATGTTCAACTTAAAAACCAGAACAAAAATTTTGTGATATCGCCTCCTTTACCCTCAAAGAAACCGGTGTTGAAAATCAAGGGAAAAAGTATCGTCGTTTCGTTTCCCTCTTTGTCGGACAGTGTTACTTATTATATTGATTTCGGAGCGAGCGTAGTTGACGTAAACGAAAATAATCCTGCGAATTATCTCAATTTTATCTTTTCAACGGGCGATATTCTGGATACTATGATTTATGCCGGACATGTAGTTGACGCTCTCACACTGGATCCTGTCGATGCCGTGCATGTCTTTTTATATGAGGACAATGTCGATTCGATAGTTTTCAAACGCAATCCTTCAGCGCTTTCGATAACCAACAAAGAAGGTGTTTTTATCGTCAAGGGTTTGAAAAACAGGAAATACAAGATAATCGCCATCACCGACAAAAACTCTAATATGCGTTATGATGCGGGTATTGAGCAAATTGCTTTTCCCGATTCGCTGATTCTGCCAAGCGCTTTTTCCGACAACGATTCTATTTCGTTCTATTCGCTTCCCGTCTTCAACATGTTCACCGAGAACGTTAAACGACAGGCGTTAATGGAAACCAAACGTCCCGAAGAACGTTTAATAAGTCTGTATTTCAACGAAATCAATCCTGTGATTCAAAGTTTCACTATCGACGATATTCCTGCATCGCGAATTATACAAGAAGCAAGCGCTCAACGAGATACTGTCAAGTATTGGATTACTTCGCGGGAAGTTAACGATACTGTAACAGGCGAGTTGATATATCTGAAAACCGACACTTTAAACAATCTTTCGCCCGATACGGTGCAAATCAAATTGCCCTATTCGAAGCCTAAACCCAAGCGTAAAGACAAGGACGACGAAGAGGAAGAAGAAGAAATTATTCCTATCGTGCCGGATATTCATGCTGTTGCGACGAGTGTTGTGGAAAATGACATGACTTTTTCTTTCAAAACGCCTCTTCTCCGGGTTGATACGTCCAAAATGCAACTGTCGATATTTGGCGGTAACACCGGCAAAGAAAAAACGCCGATTGCTATTACATCGTTTACACAGGATTCGATTCGTTTGGCAAACTACAAGTTATCAGCAAAATGGGAAATTGCATCGAAATACGAGTTAGTCGTTTTGCCCGAAGCTTTTGTTGACATATACAGCATCACCAACGACACCATAACCAAAACTTTCGACACCGCCGACCCCGAAAAATTCGGCAAACTTATTATCGAAATCATAAACTCCAACAAACAGTATATCCTTCAATTAATGAAAGATAAGGATAAGAAAGTTACTCAGGAAAAAATTGTGGACGGTAACGGAGTGACGGTTTTCCAGTATCTTAACGCTGGAAAATACCGTATCAGGCTGATTGAAGACCTCAACCGCAACGGCAAATGGGATACCGGAAGTTATCTGGGTAAAAAACAGGCGGAACGCGTACTGTATATAGTGTTTTCGACCGGCGAAACATTGCTGGAAATAAGAACAAATCGCGAAGACGAACAAACAATAGACGCAAATATGTTGTTTCGCAACGCTGAATAAATTCTTGTCAGACTGTCTTTTCGACAGACAAAAAAAAATTTTCAAAAAAAATATTGTCAATTGAAAAAAAACATATATCTTTGCGCTATCAAAATGATATTATTTTGGTGTTATTAATTATTAAAAAAAAATGTAAAAATTATGAGTACAAAAGAAAAAAACTTCAAAGGAGTAAAACTTTCGGGAATCTGGATGTTGATTTTCAACATATTATTTTTGTTTGGAACTGTTTACTTTATTGTGTGTATCATCGGAGCAAGTATTTCGAATGAAATCTCCGAGAGTAGAACAACTGTCCTGGTTATTTTGGACGTGGTTTTGTTTATCATCAATTGTATTTTTTGGGGCGGATTTATGCAAATTGAACCCAATGAAGCGAGAGTGATGATGTTTTTCGGCAAGTATAAAGGAACCGTGAAAGATAACGGTTACTTTTGGGTAAATCCTTTTTATGCAAAGAAAAAGTTGACTTTGCGCGCTCGCAATCTGGACGCCGACCCTATTAAAGTCAACGATAAAACAGGAAACCCTGTTATGATAGGACAAGTTGTTGTCTGGAAAATCGTTGATACCTACAAAGCTTCGTTCGACATTGACAATATGGCAAAAACCACTCAAGCAGGCGCAGGCTCAAGTGTGCATGTCAACGAAAAAATGAAGGCGTATGAATATTTCGTAAAAGTGCAGAGCGATGCTGCATTGCGTTATGTAGCAGGGATGTACGCTTATGACGATTCACTAAACGACGATGGAAGCCTGACTTTGCGTTCAGGTGGAGAAGAATTGAATGATTTTCTTGAAAAACAGTTGAATGAACGATTGGATTTAGCCGGAATCGAAGTTTTGGAAGCTCGAATCAATTATCTGGCGTATGCACCTGAAATTGCAGCGGTTATGTTACGTCGCCAACAAGCCGACGCTATTATTTCCGCTCGCGAAAAAATAGTTGACGGCGCAGTAGGAATGGTGAAACAGGCATTGCAAAAACTGTCGGATGAGAAGATTATAGAACTTGACGATGACAAAAAAGCTGCCATGGTTACTAATTTGTTAGTTGTGTTGTGTAGCGACGAACCCGCCCAGCCGGTAGTAAATTCGGGAACTTTATATAAATAGGACGCAACAATGCAGGAAAATTGAGCGAAAAGATTTAATGGCAAAAGAGACTAAAAATAAGAGTTTTATTCTTCGTATTGACGTCAATATGATGTCAGCTATCGAGCAATGGGCAGAGGACGAATTTCGGAGCGTAAACGGGCAAATATTGTACTTACTGGAACAGGCGCTAAAAAAAAACGGCAGGCTTCCCGATAAAAAATCAAATAAAAATGAAAAAAAATTTTGAATATTGAAAAAAAAGTCCGAAATTTGCGCCGTGAAATAATTAAGATATTTCGCTTTTTTAATTGAAAATAAGAACATTAAACGGTATATTATGTCAAGAATTTGTCAGATAACAGGAAAAAAAGTAATGGGAGGGAACAATGTTTCGCACTCCAAACGACGTACAAAAAGGGAATTTTGCCCTAATTTGAGAATAAAACGCTTTTGGTTCGAAGAAGAAAAACGTTTTGTAACATTGAAAGTTTCGGCTGCCGGAATCAGAACTATTAACAAAGTCGGATTGAAAAAAGCGCTTGAAAAAGCAGTTTCGGAAGGTTATATTACAGTGTATTAATTGAATAAAATTGAAAGATAATGGCAAAAAAAGGTAATCGGATTCAAGTAATTCTTGAATGTATGGAACAAAAAGAAAGTGGTGTTCCGGGAATGTCGAGGTATATAACGACCAAAAATAAGAAAAATACTCCTGACAGGCTGGAGCGTAAAAAATACAATCCATATCTGAAAAAGGTAACAGTTCATCGTGAAATTAAATAAAACGTTTTAAATCATGGCAAAAAAAGTAGTTGGTAGAGTTAAATCGGGCGCAGGTAAAACAATGACTCGCTGTGTCAAAATGGTTCGTTCCGAAAAAACCGGAGCATACACATTCAAAGAAGATGTGGTTTTAAATGAAGAGGTAAAAAGTTTTTTTGCTGCAAAGCAATAACTCCATTTTCATAATTCTTTTATAATAAGCCGTTGCCATGTTTTTTTGGCGAAGGCTTATTTGTTTTTATCCGTTTATGTATTTATTCATTAAAGCAATGAAAATAAAGATATTAATAATATTTCAGATTATTGTGTCAATTACATTTATATCATGTGGTAAGGAAATGACAAAGGAAGAAAAAGCATTGATTAACAGTGGAAAAGCGAATGAAGCGTTCAGAGTGTTGCTGACCACCGACAAACAGGATTCGCTCGTCCTCAGGCAAAAATCGAAAACCATTGAACTCACGAAAGATGCGGACGACCTGAAACTGTTTATTGAACGGTTGAAAGTTACGCTGGAAGTCGAAAAAGGCGTTGGAATTGCAGCTCCGCAAGTCGGAATCCTGCGAAATCTGTTTCTTATTGTGAGAGTTGACAAGCCCGGCGCGCCTGTCGAAGCGGTTATCAATCCCACAATCGTAGCGCATTCCGACGAAACAGTATGTTTCGAGTCCGACGGTTGTTTGTCTATTCCCGAAACATCCGGTAACTCAATACGCTATCCCTGGATAGAAGTGGAATATTTCAACGAAAACGGCGACAAAATCCGTGAAAAACTCACAGGTCATTCACGTGAGGACAATTTCGCCGCTATCATCTTCCAACACGAATACGACCATTTGCGAGGAATTTTGTTTATTGATAAACTTTGTGGAAAATAGGTTTACTTGTCAACAGACCTATTGTTCGTCCTTTGTTGCCGGTGGCGCAGTAAAACATGTAATAAGTTTCGTTTTTCGGATTGAAAACCAACGATATCTTATGAGCGTACTGCTTGTCAAGTCCGGCAGGATGTCCTCCGAATTTATACAGCGGTTCGGGTTCGGCTGTCCAGTGTAACAGGTCGCGTGAAAAGGCAATCATAATGCTTGCGCCGCCTTTGCCGACGCCAAAGTAGAACATCACCCAATGGTCGCCGTCACGAAAGACTTTTGCATCGGAAGTAAAATCGGAATCATAACCGCCGGGACGAGTGCCGACAACCGGATTGTACGGATAACGTACCCAATGGATTAAATCGTTCGACAAGGCAAGTCCCATATTTTCGATTCCTCCGTGAGCAGCGTTGTAGAAATTGTAATAAGCGCCGTCGTGTTCTATTAGCCATGGTTGATAAATGCAGTCTTTTTCCCATTCTTTACAATCTTTTTGATATACCGAAAGCACAGGTTCGTTGGAAGCGCGCGTCCAGCGTAAGCCGCCGAAGCTTGTAGCAACGCCTTCGTACCCGGGGCGTAACTCATATCCGCCCTGTCGCGGATAACAGCCATAGAGCGTCCAGTATTTACCGTCGAGTTTCCGTAATGTTCGAGGCGCTTTGACGTCCCAACTGTCATAGAGATAAGCGCCTGTAACGCAACCGCCATGGTCAAAGTCGCCTTCTTTTCCAAATCCCATGGCGAGTTTCGGATTTGTCCAATGAATAAGGTCGCTACTTTCGACTACAAAAGAATTATATCCTTTGCCGTTGAATCCGATGAAACTCATGTACCATACGTCGAGATTGCCGGCAATCTGATATACGCACGGCACATCGTAACTGTGAAAATCTTCCGCTCCGGGAATCTTGTAATCCGACGGAATTACCGGGTCGGGATAATACGTCCAACCGCGATAAGGAGCGCTCCATTGCGCCATCGTTTCGGCATCTATCGGTTGCGCCGATTCTTTTGTTTGTTGAGCATCTGCATGATACAGAAAAAACACTGTGCTGCATACTAAAATAAAATACTTTTTCATTACTGTTGTTTTAATCAATTTTTCGGCAAAGATAATCATTTTATTATATTATTACGAAAAGGTATAATCGTTTTGCCCCAAAGGTATATACTTTTTGGGTGAAATGTATATACCTTTTTGGGGAAATGTATATACCTTTTTGGAGAAATGTGATTATAATAAAAAAAATCGTACCTTTGTCCCCCAAATTTTAATGATTATGATAGTTAACAGAAGGTCTTTTATAAAATATTCTTCGGCGTTGGCGGCAGGGGTGACGGTCAGTCCTTTGCTTGGCAGAGCGTCGGTGAATGTGTCGGCAAACGACACGATAAATGTTGCATTGATAGGATGCAGAAACATGGGTTGGGAAAATTTGGAGGATTTTCTTCTGCACAAAGAAGTTCGCTGTCTTGCTTTGGCTGACATCGATAAAAATATTCTTACTTCGCGTGCTGAAGAACTTGCAAAAAAACAGGATAAAAAGCCCGACATTTATGGCGATTACAGAAAAATACTCGACCGTAAAGATATTGATATTGTGATTATTGGGACGCCCGACCATTGGCACTGTTTGCATTTTGTTGATTCGTGCAAAGCAGGGAAAGACGTATATGTCGAAAAACCATTGAGTAACAGTATTGCCGAATGTGAAATCATGGTTGAAGCGGCAAAGAAATACGATCGAATCGTGCAGGTCGGGCAACAGCAACGAAGCGGCAACCTCTGGAACGAAATGATTGAATATCTGAAATCCGGACAATTAGGTTCTATCGGACGTGTACACGTGTGGGCGAATTTCGGGTATGCCGCTCTATCTAATCGCGTTCCCGACGCCGCTGTTCCCGAAGGAATTGATTTCGATACATGGCTGGGACACACTCCGAAAGTACCGTTCAACACACAGCGGTTTCATGGAAGTTGGCGCATGTTCTGGAATTACGGAGGCGGGCTGATAACCGATTGGGGAGTGCATCTGCTCGATATGGCGTTGTGGGGTATGAATGTGAAAACCATGCCATTGAAAGTATTGGCGAGTGGAGGAAACTATTTTTATCCCAACGGTATGCAGGAGACATTCGACACTATGTCGGTGGTATATCAGTTTAAGGATTTTATCATAGAATGGGAAAATAATACTCTGTACAACGGTCCTTACGGGAAAAATTACGGCGTCCTGTTTCGTGGAACTAACGGAACTCTGGTTGCCAACAGAGCCGATTGGCAAGTATATCCGGAAGGGGAAAAAATCCCGGCAAAGACTGTCAAAACCGACGGACAAAGCCATATAAACCATGTGACGAATTTCCTCGAATGTGTCAAAAACCGTAACAAACAGACCGCCTGCACCGTCGAAAACGGAAGCTTATGCGCAAAATATTCGCATACCGGAAACATATCGGCGCGTCTGGGAAGCGTTCCTTTGCATTATGATGAAGTGAATAAACGGTTTACAGACAATTCTGAAGCCGATAAATATTTGAAACCCGAATACGGAAATTCGTGGAAATTTCCGGAGTTATGAGATTAAAAAATATTATGTGAAAAAAAAGGGCTGGCTCGTTTACTTTTGAGACAGCCCCTATCTATGTCACAATTATCAATTCTTTTTAAGGTTTCCGTTAACCGTAATTGTTTTGCCTTTTTTAGTCTTGTAAACGACATTGTTGTCGCCAGTGCGGAGATGCAGTTTGCCGCCCAGCGTGGACAAAATGACCGCTTGCGACAGTTTGCCGTTTTCCCACGACAGGTCGATGACGAACCCGCCACGCGCACGTAATCCTTTGACCGAGCCTTTGGTTGCCATATCCGACGGTAACGAAGGCAGGAGATAGACGTCGAACGAGCCGTCGGACGTCGGCAAATGACTTTGCACCAGCATTTCGGCAATCGCTGCCGTAGCTCCGAAATTGCCGTCAATCTGGAAAGGCGGATGGTCGTCGAACATGTTCGGCAAAGTCTTTCCGCCAAGTAACACCGACAAGAGTTTGAACGCATGGTCGCCGTCGTGCAGACGATTCCACATGTTGATTCTCCATGCAAGTCCCCATCCTGTAGCGTCGTCGCCGCGTGCAATCAGCGTTTTACGGGCGGCTTCAGCCAGTTCGGGCGTTCCGACTACGGTAATCTGATGTCCTGGATGAAGCCCGAAGAGATGCGAAGTATGTCGATGATGCGGTTCGGCTTCCTTGTAGTCTTCGACCCATTCGAGGATACGTCCTGTCGTTTTGCTGATTTGTATGGCGGGCAAACGGCTCAGAGTTGTCTCGCACTCGGCACGAAACTCCTTATCCGTTTTCAGGATTTTCGATGCTTCGATACAGTTTGACAGCAGGTCGTGGATAATCTCCAAATCCATTGTCGCTCCATAGGTAAACACCGACTGTTCTCCGTTGGGAAGAATAAACGCGTTTTCGGGCGAATGTGAAGGATTGGTTACTAATTTACCGGCATAAGCCGTTCCTGCAGGCGCTTCGACCAGAAAGTCCATGATGAAACGGGCTGCGCCTTTCATTACCGGATAACCGCGCTGTGCAAGAAAATCCTTGTCGCCGGTGAAAATGTAATGTTCCCATGGATGTTGCGCAAGCCATGCTGCGCCCACAGGCCATATTCCCCATGGACCGTCGGCGGGAGCGGTGAATCCCCAGGCGTCGGTGAGGTGGTGGACAACCCATCCGCGAGCGCCATAGCTAATCTTAGCGCTTCGTTCTCCGTATTTTACCATCACGTCGGTCAGGTCGAACATGGGAATATGCAATTCGGAAAGATTGGTGATTTCGGCGGGCCAGTAGTTCATCTGGAAATTGATGTTGGTATGGAAATCGGCGTTCCATGGAGCGTTTATCTGCCACGCCCACAGTCCTTGCAGATTGGTTGGCATACCTCCGGGACGCGACGAGGATATCAGCAAATACCGTCCGAACTGAAAATAAGTTGCCACTAAACCCAAATCAGGTTTGCCGGTTGTACGCGCCCGATCCAAACGTTCACTCGTAGGAAGGTTTTCGAGGTCGGCGGCAACGTCGCTCAGATTCAAGTCCACACGGTCGAAATATTTCCCGTGGTCGGCAATATGCTCTTTTTTAGCCGATATATACGGTTTGGCTAAGGCTTTCGTAATCGTCGCAGCGCATTTATTGACAGGATTTTCGGAAAATGTCGTTATTCCTTTGGCAAGATTTTCCATGCCCGGATAATTGGTTGCGCCGGCTATATATAAGGTAAGAGCGTCGGCGTCTTTGACCGCAAGCATGTTGACATCGCTTCCCGAATCATGTACAAAACGGACAAAGCCATTTTCGGCGACAGCCTTCACCTGCGCCGCAAAACTTATACGCTTTGCATTTTTGTTTTCCGACGAAATCTTTCCCTTGAGCAGCAAAGATGCGGGATCGTCCGAAACGCCGACACATTCGGCGTCCTGCGCACGTCGCAAAGTGAGATTGAGATTGATTTTGCCTTTTTGGTCGGCGCTGATTCGGACAATAATGACATTATCGACCGCCGAAGCAAAATATTCGCGAGTATATCGTACTCCGTCCGCAGTGTATCCGACTGTTGTGACGGCAGTGGACAGGTCAAGACTGCGTACATAATTTTCGGCTTTAAGCTCCGGAGTGTCAAACCACAATTCGCCCAGCGTTTGATACGAGCGTACTCCTGCCGGACGTCCCATCATAGTTTTGTCAGCGAGTTCGACAGCCTCTTTGTTTTTGTTTTCGAACAGCAGACGCTGTATTTCCGGCAATGCTTTCAATCCTTCGGGATTGTCTGGATCAAGAGGTTCGCCGTCCCACATCGTGTTTTCGTTCAACTGCAATCGTTCGTCGGCAACGCCCCCGAATATCATCGCTCCGAGTTTTCCGTTCCCGACAGGATAGGCTTCTTCCCATACTGTCGCCGAATTGCGCGACCAAATCACATTTTTGCACTGCGGTCGGGCTGCCGTCCCCGAAAACTGGGCACGGTCTGTCCATTTGGCAGAGATTTTCGTTTTACGTTTGCTTGCTTCCACTTTGTCGTCCTGAGCAAGACATCTCTCGGTAAACAAACTGCTTACCATTAACAGAATCATTAAAATTTTCTTCATATTGTTACTTTTTTCTGTAATAAAACATCATAATTTTCGCGCAAAGATAATCAGAATTTGCAGAATTCAAGAAGCCCGCCTTTTTTAATGCAAAAAGGGAAAGTCGTTTGACCTCCCCCCACGCTTGTTTCTCCTTGTTTCAACCCTTTTAGAAATAACAACATTAGAGAAAGCAAGCAATTTCTCAATGTAAAATATTGTTAAGCGTATAGATATCGCTTAATTTTCATCGTTGATGTTTTTTCGAAATCCGAAGCACAAGGCAACACTATCACTGCCGATATTTGCGAAAAACGGTTTACTTTGGAATTGACATATAATTGGATTTCCTGTTTTAACTCCTCAATATTTTTTTCGAGTTCACGGTAGTTTTCTTCAATCTTGTTTTGCAACTCTTCCTTAAACTTATTGTATTGCGATTCAAGTTCTTCGTAATTGATTTTGACCATTGCGACCAATTTTCCCTTTTGTTCGACAACCAAAGATTCCTGAACAAACTTGAAATTGTTGATCAGCGATTCGATATCTTCCGGATAAATATTTTCGCCTGTTGAAGTAAGTATCACATTCTTCAGCCTTCCTTTTATATAGATTCGTCCCGTTGAATTAACTTTCACTAAATCACCTGTTTTAAACCAACCATCGGGAGTTATCACCATATCCGTAAGTTCCTGTTCCTTATAATATCCTTTCATCAAGCTTGGACTTTTTATCCACAATTCACCTATTCCGCGATCATTTACATCGTTGATTTTCATATCAACCTCTTCGAGTTTAAATCCTGCCGAGCCGGGTTTGACGTTATGAGTGAGCGCTGCGGTCAAAAGCGGAGATGTTTCGGTCAATCCGTAACCTATTGCGTACGGGAATTTTGCTTCATACAGAAAACGTTCGGTATAATAATCCAATTTTGCGCCTCCTATTCCGAAAAACACTAATCTGCCGCCGAATGTCTTATACAGTTTTTTTCCTGCGATGCGATGCAATAACTTCCTTCCGACATTTGTTTTGTATAAATACCGGGTAATCACGTTTTTATTAAATTTCGCAAGAATATTGGTTTTGAATATTTTTTCGGAAATCAACGGAACCGTCAATATATGAGTTGGTTTTACCCTTTGCATGGCGGGCAACAAAATAGCGGGCGTCGGCGATTTCTCTAAATAATAGACGCTTGCACCACCAAAAATCGGCAATAAAAAACCAAGACTGCCTTCGTAGGCATGTGGAAGAGGCAAAATCGACAGAAAAACACTGTTTTCGTCCACTGGTTGAATCTTGATAACCATTCGCAACTGAGCAATAAGATTATGATGAGTCAACATAACGCCCTTTGATTTTCCGGTAGTACCCGACGTATATACAATACTCGCAATATCGTCGGGAAGAACTTCTTTATCAACGCTTTCAACTATATTTTTGTCATTTCTATTTTCATATACCGAAAAAGTATCGATGTCGATCCGAATCTTCAACTCCGGCAAATCTATAGGATCAACCTTGTATTTCAACCGTTTAGTTACAAACAACATTTTACTTTCGGAGTGATTGAGGATATTTTCGACCTCAGTTGACGAAAAATCCGGCAACAATGGAACCGCAATTGCGCCCATTGACACGACAGCAAAGTATATCACACTGTATTTAGGAGTGTTATGAGTATATATTGCAACTTTATCGCCATGTTCGATTCCTAATGATTTCAATACTTTGCGCAAGTTGCTCACTTTTTCTCCAAACTCCCTGTAAGAGATGGGTTTGTCGCCCACAAAAGCATTCATCATTTTCGAAGCATATTTCTCTGACGAATACTCCAATAAATCTTTTAAAGTTTCTAAACTTTCCCTATTTTTTACTTTCATATTTTTATATTTCTACGCCTATATATTATCTTATTGTCTAAAATTACGATTATTTGATACTGTTTTCACAGAAACGTTTAATCATTTAACATACTTTAAGAACGAATATACCAATCTTTTACACCAAAATATAACTTATTATTCATATATAAGTCCTAATCTTTCAGACGACAAAAGTAGAAAGAATTATTGACAATTCCGTTATTTTTCTGTTAATTCGGAAAAAATCTTTCGATTTCGATTATGGATATTGTTGGTTTTCCTTCGGCGTCGATGTCCGGCATTTTGCATGCAAACAACTTGTTGACAAGGTATTCCATTTCGACATCGGTGAGGAATCCGCATTTTTTGACCGATTCCGATTTTGCCAGTGACAGCGCTAATATTTCGTGGACGTCCCAAACAGAATTGTTGTAGTCGTCTTTGATATTGAGAAGGATTTCGTCGATAATATTCTTAGCATTAGCCTTTTCAAGCCCGGCAGGAAAGGCATGGAACATAATGCAGTTGTCGAAATTACGAATATCGAATCCCATTTTTTCCAAATCGCTCCAGACGCTCCGAATGAGCATACTGTCGGAAGGCGACAGTTCGACTGTTTCGGGAAACAACTGTTTTTGAGAACTTACCACAGAATCGGTCTGAAACAGCCGGACAAATTCCTCGAACAAAATCCGCTGATGTGCGCGACGAATGTCAATCAGCATCAGTCCCGACTTGACGGGAGTGGCGATGTATCTGTCTTTAATCTGCAGAAACCGTTTTTTCTGCGTATCATTTTCGAAGACATTTTTTTGTTCGGGTTCGTGGCTGTATATTGAGGTGTCGAATGTTCCCGATTGTTTGTTGAAATCATCGTAAAACTGTTCCCAACCGTCAAACTGTTCACTTTTCCGACGTCCCGAATTAGTGGTTTTGAATGGATTATATTCGTTGTCGATTGTTATTTCGGGTTTGGTTACCTGCGTGTTACGTTCTAAAACGGGAATATCGGGAGCGTCTTCCATGTCAAATATTATCGAAGGAGCGACGGCGTATTTCGACAGAGATTCACGTACTACGGCATTCAAAATTTGCCATATAGCCTGCTCGTTTTCGAATTTCACTTCTGTCTTTTGCGGATGCCTATTGACGTCGATATCGGCGGGGTTGACGTCGAGAAACAGGAAAAACGACGGATGCATGTCGGACGGAAGTAACTGTTCGTATGCTTTATACACCGCTTTCTGAAGATACGGACTCCGGAAAAAACGGTTGTTGACAAAGAAAAACTGTTCGCCCAGAGTTTTTTTCGCTTTGTCGGCTTTCCCGATAAAACCGGTAACTTTAACTATTGATGTTTCGATATTTACGTCAATAAGCGAATTGGCGATATTTTTGCCGAAAATACCCGCAAGTCGCTGTTTCAGATTGCTCGCCGACAGATTATACAGCTGCGCTCCGTTGTTGTGAAAGATAAATTCAACATTGGGATTGCAGATTGCAACTCTCTGAAATTCGCTGATTATCTGTTTCAATTCCGATGCGTCGGTTTTGAGGAATTTTCTGCGTGCCGGAATGTTGTAAAAAAGATTTTTAACCGAAAAACTGGAACCGGAAGCGCACTGAACCGGCTCGCTCGAAAGAACTTTCGAAGCAGATATCAGCAAACGCACTCCCAAATCGTCAGTTTTCAGCCTCGTTTTCAGTTCGACTTCTGCGACGGCGGCAATCGAAGCCAGCGCTTCACCCCTGAATCCAAAAGTCTTGATTGAATCCAAATCTCTGATATCGGCAATTTTGGAAGTCGCATGACGTTCAAAAGCCATACGCGCATCGGTGTCGGACATTCCGGAGCCGCTGTCGGCGACCTGTATCAGCGTTCGTCCGGCGTCTTTGATTACCAGATTTATCTGCATGGCTCCCGCATCGACAGCATTCTCCATCAATTCTTTAACAACCGATGCCGGACGCTGTACAACTTCTCCCGCAGCAATTTGATTGGCAACATTATCGGGTAATAACTTTATCATTCGTATATTTCGGTATTATCAATGTATTTGTTATTATTTTGTTTTTCGCTCGAAAATAAATAGGGATATATCTTTATAATATAGAAGAATATGATTCCCAACAGCAAAATTGTGCCGATAATAATATACGAGCGGATTTTTTCGCTGTAACCGATTTTGGTTTTACTCTTTTTGTTCTGTTCGTATTCTTTCCGGAAACTGCCTTTTATATTCGGGACATAAGGTTTGCCGTCGGAAGTATTGTCAATAATTCCCAGTTCTTTTTGGATCTGTTTCACTCGTTCGTCCCTCTCTTCTTTAGCGGGATCCCATACCCTCGGCGTATATTCAAATCGCTTGTGCTGAGGTGTTTTGAAAAAAGAAAATCTAAGCGCCATTGTCTGTTATATTTAAAAATTTCAGGGCGTAAAGTTAATGCTTTTTTACGAATTTTGATTATTAATTTTATGACATGCTTTGGAAATCTAAAATTTTCATGTAATTTTGCGCTCGGTAAAAAATATAAATATTGTATAATATTTTGGGAAACATAAGTAAACAGGAAAAAAAGTATATAAACTCCCTGTCTGTTAAAAAATACAGGGACAAAGAACGGCTGTTTATTGTTGAAGGCGAAAAGTCGGTACAGGAATTTCTTTCATCATCATTTAAAGTCCGGAAAGTTTACTGCACTGACGAATGTGATTTTTTGGATAAATATCCTGACAGCAGCAAGATAACTTCGTCGGAGATGCAGCAAATCAGCAATCTGAAAACAGCGTCTCCGGTTTTGGCGGTTGTCGAAATCCCGCCGGTAGAAATCGGGACAATTCCCCGTAACGAGTTGATTTTGGCTTTAGACGACGTTCAAGACCCGGGAAATCTCGGAACGATAATACGCATAGCCGACTGGTTCGGTATCAGTTGTATAGTATGTTCGCTTTTTACCGCCGACGCTTACGGACCGAAAACGGTGCAGGCTACAATGGGTTCGCTCACAAGGATAAGACTTGTTTACACCGATTTGTACTCGTTTCTTAAACAGGCAAGCGATGAAAGTCTCATCTACGGCACATTTCTCGAAGGCGAAAACATCTACACCGCAGAACTTTCCGGCAACGGAATCATCGTAATGGGCAACGAGGGCAAAGGAATTTCACCGGAAATTGCCGGACTAACGTCGCGGAAACTGCTGATTCCGGCGTTTGCGAACAATGCGGCGGAATCGTTGAATGTTGCTGTGGCTACGGCGATTACATGCAGTGAATTTAGAAGGAGGAATTATTGATGACGACGAATGAAATATCGGAACTGTACATGCGCAGATGTCTGGAATTAGCGTCTTCAGCCGAAGGTTTGACGTATCCTAATCCTCTGGTTGGCGCGGTGTTGGTACACGAGGGAAAGATAATCGCCGAAGGCAAACACGCTTTCTACGGCGCTCCACATGCCGAGCCGGATGCAATATCGAAAATCAATGATGCCGAAATACTGAAACAGTGTACTTTATATGTCAATCTCGAGCCTTGTTGCCATTTTGGAAAGACGCCGCCCTGCACCGACAGGATAATCGCCACCGGAATCCCGCATGTCGTTGTGGCTGCGCTCGATACCTCGTCGAAAATTGACGGAAAAGGAATCAAAGCGCTTAATGAAGCCGGAATTGTTACCACTCTGGGAGTTTTGGAAAACGAAGCCCGGGAATTAAACAGGTTTTTCTACACATATCACGAAAAAAAACGTCCGTACATCCTGTTGAAATGGGCGCAAACACCCGACGGATTCATCGATTCCGACAGAAAAACTCCCGAAACGCCGCCGGTAAGAATTTCGAACAGCCTGACGCAAATATTTGACCATCACCTGCGAAACCGGTATCAGGCGATAATGGTCGGTACAAACACAATTGTCATGGACAATCCGAACCTGACAAACCGTTGCTGGTACGGCAAAAATCCGTTGCGAATAACCGTTGACCGGCATGGTGTTTTGAATCATAAATACAACATTTTCAACGATGACGCCGAGTCAATCGTATTCACGGAAAATCGTACGATAAACTACGGAAACAGAGCAGAAACCATCCCTTGCACTAATTTAATGCAGATAATGAAGGTTTTGCACGACCGGAGAATCCAATCGTTGATTGTCGAAGGCGGGGCAAAGCTGCTCAACAGTTTCATCGAACTCGGATTATGGGACGAAATAATAACGTTCACAGGCGATTTCCCACTGGGAAAAGGAGTAAAAGCGCCTGTCGTTCCCGCCGGTAAATTTGCTTTATCGACGGAATCGTTAGGCACAAACACAGTAGAAAGAATTGTAAATCTTAAAAGTATATTTTTATGAGTAGATTAAACACACAGTATTTGGGGCTTGATTTGGCAAGTCCGGTTATTGCAGGCAGTTCGGGGATTTCAATGTCGCTCGATAAAGTCAAAACTCTTGTTGATTCCGGCGTCGGAGCGATTGTCCTGAAATCGGTTTTCGAAGAAGAAATAAACCGTAAAGCCTGGACAATGGAATCGGCAGCAGAGAATTATCCCGAAGCGGATTATATTCTTGCCTACACAAAAAACAAATCGTTGGACAACTATCTGGAGCATATCGTACAGGTCAAGAAAACGGGTGTTCCCGTCATAGCGAGCGTGTCGTGCCTGTCGTCGAAAGAGTGGATCAATTTCACGAAACTCATCGAAAGCGCCGGCGCAGACGCCCTGGAACTCAACATGTTTTTTCTGCCGTTAGACAAAGAACAGAAAGGCGGAAAATACGAAAACGCTTATTTCGAGATTGCCGACAAGGTTGTTTCGGCAATAAAAATCCCTGTGTCGGTGAAAATCGGTCCGGCATTTACGAACATACTGAATGTCGTTTGGGAATTTTATTTACGTAAAGTTAAGGGAGTGACGATGTTCAATAAGTTTTACGAACCCGGTATTGATATCGGCAAGTTAGAGATTGTTTCGAGCGAAGTCCTGAGCAAGCCTTCCGATTTGCGACAGTCATTGAGATGGGTAGCCATTGTTTCGGCAAAAATTCCGCAAATCGAAATCTCGGCGTCAACGGGCATTCTGGATGGGACAGCCGCTGTCAAACAGTTACTTGCCGGCGCCAAAACAGTCCAAATGGCGTCTGCATTATATCAAAACGGTCCCGCTTATGTCGCTACCGTAAATACATTTATATCAGAATGGATGGAAAAAAACGGGTTCAAATCCGTCGATGATTTCAGAGGAAAACTGAATTATTCGAAAATATCGAACCCCGAACTGTATGAACGTTCGCAGTTTATGAAATATTTTTCGAATAAAAACTGAAACAAAAGTCCACTTTCTTGATTGCTGTGTGTCGGCGAAAAAGTTTACAGAGCAAGTTGCGAAAATCCGGTGGAAGCGATTAACGGATTAACGGTTAAATTTTGTGGCAAAAACTCGAAATTTGGCGAAGCAACGACCTTCGAAACCCTGTTTTTGATGTATCAAAACCGAATCAACAGTGATTGAATTACAAGAGGTTACGGAATTATTACGAAAGTAAATTTTTTATTTAAAATAAAAACAATACATTTGCGGTGGGAAAATTCCCGTAAAAGTTAGTTTGGATTAAAAAGTTATAGATGTATTCAGCTGAAGACATTAAAGAATTAGTGGAAAAATCATTGAAAGGGCTACAGTACCCTGATGGACCGTCGGAGTTATATGCGCCGGTAACGTACAGTTTATCGGTCGGAGGGAAACGAATCAGGCCCATATTGACCTTGTTGTCGTGTAACCTGTTCACCGACAGGATTACAGACAAGTGCATTTTGCCGGCAACAGGCATAGAAATCTTCCATTGTTTTACATTGGTTCACGACGATATCATGGACAAAGCCGATATGCGACGCAATCAGCCTTCGATACACAAAAAATGGAACACCAATACCGCCATTCTGTCGGGCGACGCCATGTGTATAGAATCCTATAAACTATTAAGTTACGCCGAAACAGCCAAAATCCATGACATATTGCACAACTTCAACAAAGCAGCCTTAAACGTCTGTGAAGGACAGCAGTACGACATGAATTACGAAAACAAGACTACCATCACCGAAGACGACTATCTGAGAATGATTGAACTCAAAACGGCGGCGCTCATGTCCGTATCGACAAAAACAGGCGCAATCATGGGAGGAGCATCTTCGTCGGATATCGACAGGCTCGCTAAACTCGGGCTGAATCTGGGCTTGGCGTTTCAGATTCAGGACGATATACTTGATTCCTATTCCGATTCCAAAAAAATCGGGAAAGACGCCGGATTAGACATTGCAAACAATAAAAAGACGTATCTGCTGACCTCCGCTATCCGTTTAGCAAAAGGCGAACAAAAGAAGCAACTGATTGCACTGTTGAACAATAAAGAAATTCCTTTTGAACAGAAATACGCAGAAATGAAGGAAATATACGACAGTCTTCAAGTGAAGGAGTTAGCCGAAGCGAAGGTGAAAGAATACTTTTCGACAGTCGAAAACGAATTGAAAGCAGTGGACGTCAAACAGGAACGCAAATATTTTTTCAAAGAATTTATAGACAGTTTATTCGGAAGACAAAAATGAAAGCAAAAATAAAAGTAAAAAATTTAAACTCATTGTCGTATTTTTGCAATGCTATTTTTGACATAGTGATACGACAGTACCATTTAATGAATAATGTTGATGAGCCGATAGATAATTACTATCCCGAACAGTCGATCGATCATCTTCTCTTTAAAAAAAACAGTATCGACACTATACAGTGGCATCTGGAAGACATTATCCGCAAGCCGGATATCGACGCACTCAAAGCATTGCAGATAAAACGGCGAATCGACAGGTTGAATCAGGAGAGGACTGACATTGTCGAACTGATTGACAGTTATATACTCGACGAATTTGAAGACGTCGTCAAACTGCCGGACGCAAAGATAAACACCGAAAGTCCCGCATGGGCAATCGACAGGCTGTCGATACTTGCCTTGAAAATATATCACATGAATCTCGAAACGCTTCGTACAGATGCTCCGGCAGAACATATCGAACTCTGTAAACAGAAACTGAAAGTGTTGAAAGAACAGCAAACAGACCTTTCGAAGGCTATCGACCAACTGTTGGAAGACATCGCCGCCGGAAAAAAATACATGAAAACATACAAACAAATGAAAATGTACAACGACCCGAATTTGAATCCAGAACTGTATAAAAAGAAATAATTATGGCAAAAGAAGAAAAAAACGCAGATAGCAAAAGCGAGAAAATGAAAGCCTTACAGGCAGCGCTTGATAAAATTGAAAAAGATTTCGGAAAAGGAACCATCATGAAAATGGGCGATAAAGTGGTTGAAGATATTCCCACCATTTCGTCAGGTTCTATCGGAATCGACAACGCTTTGGGTATTGGAGGATATCCAAGAGGTAGAGTGATTGAGATTTACGGACCCGAATCGTCGGGAAAAACGACTCTCGCCATTCACGCAATCGCCGAAGCGCAGAAAGTGGGTGGAATCGCCGCGATCATCGACGCCGAACACGCTTTCGACAGAACGTATGCAATAAAATTGGGCGTGGACGTCAATACTTTACTGATTTCGCAACCCGATAACGGCGAACAGGCGCTCGAAATCGCCGACCAGCTGATTCGTTCCGGAGCCGTTGATATTGTGGTGATTGACTCTGTCGCCGCCCTCACCCCGAAAACCGAAATCGAAGGCGATATGGGCGATAAAAACATGGGATTGCAAGCCCGTCTGATGTCGCAGGCTTTGCGAAAACTCACCGGCACAATAAATAAAACAAACACTTGTTGCATCTTTATCAATCAGTTACGCGACAAAATCGGCGTCATGTTCGGAAGCCCCGAAACGACTACAGGAGGTAATGCGCTGAAATTCTACGCATCGGTACGTGTGGACGTTCGCAAAATCTCGTCGTTGAAAGAAGGCGACGACCACTGGGGATCGCGTACAAGAGTGAAAATCGTGAAAAATAAAATGTCGCCGCCGTTCAAAAAGGCTGAGTTTGACATAGTTTTCGGCGAAGGAATCTCGAAAATAGGCGAAATCATCGACTTGGGAACCGAGCTTAACATTATCAAAAAAAGCGGCTCGTGGTTCAGTTACGGCGACACAAAACTGGCGCAGGGACGCGACGCCGTAAAAAGATTA
>JAISXV010000246.1 GCA_031270335.1 Prevotellaceae bacterium
GTCGATATGAAGTGGAACAATCACCGGTTGAGCGAAATAACTCTTTTGCCGAATGTGACCGGCAAAATCAAAGCGCTTATTCCGGAAGGGATGACTTTCGATTCGAAAAAGTTCGACAAGGCGGAAGTGGTTACTATCAACGCTGTGGCGAATAAAAAGATCGTTATTAAAAAATGATGATAAATATACGAAAAGCGACAATTGAGGATATTTCATTGATAAACAGCGTTGCGACGGTAGTGTGGCCCGCAACGTATTCGAATATGATGTCGAAAGAACAGTTAGATTACATGTTTAATATGATGTATTCGCCGGAAGCAATACGGATTCAGATGACAGAAAAGAAACATAATTACTTCATTCTGTTCGAGAACGATATTCCTGCCGGATATATTGCCGTGCATATTGTCAAAAATACAATCCTGTATCTCGAAAAGATATACGTCTTGCCGTCGGCTCAGGGTAAAGGCTTTGGCGTCATGTTGATAGACAAAGCGAGAGAGTTTGCGGCGGAACATTCGTTGAAAAGTATCAGGCTAAATGTCAACAGAGATAACAAATCACGATATTTCTACGAACATATTGGATTTGAGATTATTTCACGCAGAGATTTGCATATCGGCTCCGGATTCTACATGAACGATTATATTATGGAGAAACAATTGACATGAAAATATTGGCAATCAGAGGTAAAAACCTTGCATCGTTAGAAGGAGAATTCAGTATTGATTTCGAAGAAGAACCGTTGAAATCGGCTGGTATATTTGCGATTACCGGACCTACCGGCGCAGGAAAATCGACTATACTGGATGCAATGTGTCTTGCTCTGTTCGATAGCGCTCCGAGAATCAGCAAAGTAGAGCGAAATATTCAGATAAGCGACGTTTCGGATACTGCAATCAGTCAAACCGATAGCCGGATTATTCTGCGTAAGGGAACAGGCAGTGGACGCGCCGAAGTGGATTTTGTCGCCCTGACAGGAGAAAAATATCGTTCGGCGTGGACTGTTAATCGTCAGAATGGCAGGTCCGACGGAGTACTGTTAAATGCCGAAATAAAGTTACTTAATTTACAGACAGGCATTGAAGAAAACGGCACAAAAAAACAACTGTTGACAAAGATAACCCAACTTATAGGCTTGAATTTTAACCAGTTTATCCGTGCCGTTCTCTTGGCTCAAGGCGATTTTGCCACGTTTCTGAAAGCAAAACAAAGCGATAAAGCCGAATTGCTTGAAAAACTGACCGGTACAGACATATATTCGAAAATATCGACAACCATTTACCGTAAGACGAAAGAAGCAACGGAGGCGCTTACTCTGTTGCAACAGCGAATTGAAAGTATCGAACTGTATTCGGAAGAAGAAATTGTTGATTTTTGTCAGCAGAAACTACGGATTGACAAGGAATTAGAGCCGATAAAAGATATTCTGTCGGGTATCGACCGGAAACTTGAATGGATAAAACAGTACGAAGAATTGTCGAAAGAAACATCCGAAGCCGAAACAGAATTGAAGAAGGTGAAACAAAGTATCGAAACAGCAAAACCACGATATGAATACATCGAAATTTTGGATGCATCACTCGAAATACGAGATGTTTACGTCGATTTGGAAAGTAAAGTTGAACAAGTAAAAAAACTGAAATCGAATCTTTCGTCGCAGACATTGCAATTGCAAAAGTACGAAGAAAAAATATCCGGTTTTGATATTGAATTACAGAAAATTAACAGCAGTCTGAAACAGACGGAACAGGATTTTACAAATCTAAAACCATCGATTGCCCGAAGTAAAGAACTGGATATTAAGATACAGTCGGCAAAAGAAAAACTCGTCGAAGCGGAAAACGAACTCGAACTGACAAACAAACAAAAAGTTAAATCCGAGACAAATATCCTGAATATCAATAAAAACCTCGACGAAACAAAAAAACGTTCCGGTATTATCAACGAATGGTTTAAAGAAAAAGAATCGTTAAAAGAAATCATTCAACAGCTTGATTTGATTGTTACTACGCTTGACGACATACGGATTGTGGAAAAACAAATCGAAACGGAGTCCAAAAAGCTGAATACAGATAACGAACTTCTGATTTCACAGAAAAAAAATCTCGAACAGTTCGAGAAAGACTTGGAACGGTTAAACAGTCTGTTACCCACGGAAATACTGAATCTGCGTGAGAAACTGAAAGAAAACGAGCCTTGTCCCGTTTGCGGAAGCGTTCATCATCCGTTTACGACCGGAATAAATCAGAGTACGAATGTCAGTGACAGAGAGTTGGAAAAGAAAAAAAGAGAAACAGCGGATTCCATTGCCGAAACAAACAAAAAAATAGAATCACTCAAAGAAAGCATCACCAAACTTGACACGCTTGTCAAAGGTTACAAAACGCAATACAACAACGCTATAGACAGAATAGACAAACCTTTGCATACGATTAAGAACTGGAAAAATTTCATCAGCAACAACGTTTTGCAGGAACGACTGTCGAACTTCGCAAAGCAGTGGAAAACGAACGAAGAAGAGCAAACGAAAAATCTGAGACAGACAGAATTATCTGTTGAAAAATTGTCTGCCGAAAACGCTGTTTTACTTGATATTTCCGCCGAATATCTGCGTAAGGAAACGTTGTGCAACGATGCGCGTTCGACACTCGAATTGCTTGTAAACGAACGCTCCGTTCTTCTGGACGGTAAACAGGCTGGCGAGGTAGAATCGTTCTACAACAGCGCAATAGAGCGACAATCAGCAAAATACGAAACTCTGAAAAACGAAAAAACAGAAACCGAAAACGCTAAATCCGAAGTTACAGGCGTTATCTCGCAAATACAGGAAAATATCGCAGTTTTTTCGGCGCAAGTTGCAGAGTTAAAAGCGTCTGTCGATAAATGGATAGAGAATAACAAACATCAAATAACGCAGGACGTCCTGAAAGATTTAGTCGCAAAATCGCACACTTGGATTTCCAGCGAAAAGAAAGAATTAGCGAATCTCAAAGATAAGGAAACACGGTTTGCGGCTACCTGCAAGGAACGAATCGTTCGTCTGCAAAAACATAATGAATCGCCATACAAGCCTGACAGCAAAGAAAATAAGGAGTCGCTGAAACAACTTTACGACGAGGTCGTCAATAAAGAAAAAGAACTGAAACAGCAACAAACAACCATCGACGTGTCGCTTGCAAAACAAAACGACAACGAAAAACTTTTCAAATTGCTTGATATCGACTTGAAAAAGAAGACCGAAGCCTGCGAAGAATGGCAAAAGCTCAATTCGTTTCTGGGTTCTGCCGACGGACACAAGTTCAAAAACATCATCCAAAGTTACACTATGGACATTTTGCTCGACTATGCCAACAAACATCTTGAAGTCTTGACAAAACGCTATAAACTCGAAAAAACGGGCGACACTTTGGGTTTGCAAGTAATAGACAATGACATGCTTGGCGAAGTCCGTACGATACATTCGCTCTCGGGAGGCGAATCGTTTCTGGTATCTTTGTCGCTGGCGTTGGGACTGTCGGCTCTGTCGTCGAACCGGATGCAGATAGAATCGCTGTTTATCGACGAAGGTTTTGGCTCGTTAGATACTGATACTCTGAACATAGCAATCGACGCTCTGGAAAATCTATACACGCAGGGACGAAAAATCGGAATCATCTCGCATGTCGGCGAAATGAGAATACCAACGCAAATTAAAGTGATTAAATCAATAAACGGAACAAGCAAAATCAAAATTACGGGAAATAATTAATGCTTGATACACAGTTATTAATAAATATAATTAAGATATTCGAAAAAGAATTGTAAATTTGCAGCGTTTTTTTTGGATATTTTTATAAAAAGCTAAATATTTTGACAGGAGTTAAAAAAGTATGGGAAAAGTAGTTGCTATAGTTAATCAGAAAGGCGGAGTAGGTAAAACCACGACTGCTATAAATGTTGCGGCGAGTTTAGCCGTTTTGGAAAAGAAAGTGCTGCTCATCGACGCCGACCCGCAGGCAAACGCTTCGTCGGGAGTGGGATTTGACGTTAATACCGTTGTACATAACAGTATCTACGAATGTTTGATTGGAAAATCGACAGCTAAAGAATCAATACTCAATACATCAATTAAAGGGTTCGACCTCATTTCGTCGCATATTGATTTGGTTGGCGCCGAAATAGAAATGCTGAATCTTCCCGAAAGAGAAAAGATAATGAAGTCGGTTATCGAAAAAATTAAGAGTATGTATGATTTTATTTTCATCGACTGTTCACCATCGCTCGGGCTTATCACCGTCAATGCGCTGACTGCCGCCGATTCGGTGATTATACCTGTGCAGTGTGAATATTTTGCGCTCGAAGGTTTGGGTAAATTGCTTAATACAGTGAAACTTATTCAGGCTCGGTTGAATACTAAACTCGAAATCGAAGGATTTTTGCTGACAATGTACGACGCCCGGTTACGTCTGGCAAATCAGGTCGTTGACGAAGTGCGGCAACATTTCGGGAAAATGGTGTTCCAGACAGTGATTCAGCGTAATGTCAAACTCGGAGAATCGCCTTCGTTCGGAAAACCTGTGATATTATATGACGCATTGTCGGTAGGCGCGTCCAACTATTTGAATATGGCAAAGGAAATCATTCAAAACAACGCTCCGGAAGAAGCAAAAAGCGATGAACTAAATAAATCAAACAGTTAAAAATTATGAATTATGGCAAAAAAGAACGCTTTAGGAAAAGGTTTAGGAGCTTTGATAAGTAACGATTCGCTTGAAACAACAAAGGATGTGCCTGTCTCGGTCGAAAATTACGAAATCGAAATCAGCAAAATCAAAGCAAATCCAGGTCAGCCGCGGACTTCGTTCGACGAAATATCACTGGCAGAATTAGCCGAATCGATTAAAACTCACGGAATAATACAGCCGCTCACCTTGAGGGAAACAGTATATGGCGAATATCAGATTATCAGTGGTGAAAGACGTTTCAGGGCGGCGCAACTCGCAGGTTTAACGACTGTTCCGGCATACATAAGAACAGCAAACGACCAGGAAACGCTTGAAATGGCTCTTATCGAAAACATCCAGCGCGAAGATTTGGACGCAATCGAAATCGCCCTCACTTACAAACGTCTGATTGACGAATGTAAACTGACTCAGGAAGCATTGAGCGAAAGAGTCGGCAAAAAACGTTCGACCGTTGCTAACTATCTGCGTTTACTGGATTTGGAAGACGATATCCAACAGGCGATAAAAGACGGCAAAATATCCATGGGACACGCAAAACCCCTTTTAGCTGTGACAAATTCCGGAATCAGGGAAAAACTTGCCAAAAAAGTTATCGATGAAGGTTTGTCGGTGCGTCAGATTGAGGAGATTACTCAAAGTTTGACGCAAAAAAAAGGACAAAAACGTCAACCGGAAAAGCAGCGTACCGAGGATTTGTCAGACAGATTCTGCGTGTTGCTGGAATTGTTGGACGCAAAATTTAATAACAAAATACAGTTCAAACGCAACAAAAATGGCGATGGAGGCAGTATTGTCATCAACTATGCCTCCGACGATGAAATAGAAACATTTATCAAGAATCTAAGTATTTAAACAGTAGTGAGAGAAGTAATAATCAGCGTACTTCTTTGTATTCTTATGCCTGCGGTCTCGTATTCGCAAATGTACACGGAAATGACAGGCACAGAACAAACAGAAAATACGGAAGAATCGGTAGCCGTAGTTAAGGAACCGCGTAAAAGTTTTATCAAGGGACTGCGCGGAATCGATTCTCTTTCGGTAAAGAAAGTTGCTTTTGGCTCAATGATTGTGCCGGGTTATGCGCAGGCGTATAACAGACAATACTGGAAAATCCCCGTGATTTACGGAACCGGCGCCGCTCTGATCTATGGCGGCTCGCACAGTAAATCGTTGTATAATAAAACAGGACTGGAAAAATACAAAACTCAAAGCAATTTCTATTACGCCGGCGCTACTCTGGTTTATCTGGGACACCTGATTGAAGGCGTTGCAAGTTACAAAACTCATCGAGAGGGAATTGTCCCGACGAAGGCTACTCTGTTTTCGGCTTTTCTGCCCGGTCTCGGACAGGCGTACAATGGCGACTACTGGAAAATTCCGATAGTGTACGGCGGACTTGCTTTCACGGGCTACTGGCTGAATCTTAACAATATGCAATATACTCGCTATCGCAGCGCCTACAACGCCGAAGCTGCTTACAGCAAAGGCGAATCCGAAACGCCAAGCGAATTTAACGGACGTCTGTCGGTAGAAAGTCTGAAAAACTATCGCGACCGTTTCCGCCGGAACAGAGATTACGCCGTCCTGTACATGGTGTTAGTATATGCCGTGAACATAATCGACGCTACTGTCTTCGCTCATCTTAGCAATTTCGACGTAAGTGAAAATCTGGCTTTTAATCTTTCTCCCGCAATAATCTCTCCGGCAAATCTTTATACGCAAAATAACAATATGCCCGCATTTGGAGTTAATCTCAGTATTAAGTGGTAAAAAATCTGATTCTGATTTATTCTTTTTGCATATTAAAATATTTTTATAATTTTGCGCGAAATTTTACAACAAAATGTATTATAAAAAAGTTATAACGATGAAAAAAAGATTGTATTGTATCAGCAAAAAATTAGTATGGGTTATTCCGATGATAGGATTTTGTTTTCTGACCGGAATGGGATATAATCCGGATGACGCGGACGGACCGGGTCCCGATAATGACAGGACAGTAGCAAATAAAGAAAAGATTATTGCACGCTGGTCTTTTGACGCTTCCAATCCGGGACGAAACAGCGTATCCAATGATTATCACGCACGTGTCGGACGAAAAGTAGCAATTGTTCCCGGAATCACGGGCAACGCTATAGAAATCACTCCGTCGAAGAACATAAAAGACCTCGGTATCGAAATTCCTCACGAAGTTTTGCCCGCTGATTTGAGCGAGTTGACCTTTTCGGCATGGGTAGCGCCAAAAATTCTTGGCGAAAATGCTACCATCATCCGTAAAGAAGACATCGGAGTACATGGCACAAACCGTTTATTGCTGGCGATTCAGAATAATGGCAAATTTCTTACTATGGGTATCAATTGCGGCGGTAATTATGCCGAATGTGACGCAGTTATCTCTCCGGAAGAACTCTGCGACGGGAACTGGCACTTAGTCGCCGGCACATTTGACGGTCATAAAATGCACGTTTTCCTTGACGGCAGAGAAATCGGCTCGTTCGAACGTCAGGCGCCACTCAGCACCGTTCATGATTTTACCCCCATCAAGACTTGGCGCGACGACATCGC
>JAISXV010000232.1 GCA_031270335.1 Prevotellaceae bacterium
AAAGGCATGCACGGCGACGAAGAACTTCGTCCATCCGTAGTTCAATGTAAGGAGTATAATATAAAGACGCCTGCGGAGATATATCCCCAATATTACATCCTGAAAGTAAAACAATTCGACGATAAGGCAAAAAACAAGTTAGACGAATGGATTTACTTTTTTAAACACAACAGTGTTAAAGACGAATTTACTGCCAAAGGATTGGATAAAGTACGCAAAACTTTGCTGTACGAAAATCTTACTCCCGAAGAAAAGGATGAATATAACGAAATGTTGGACTTTCGTCGCCAGAATCGGAGTCAACTATCTACGGCAAGAGATGAAGGAAAGGAAGAAGCGCGCCAGGAATATGAACCAATCATAGCCGAAAAGGAAGCCGCTATCGCGGAAAAAGAAGCTGCTATTGCCCGTGAACGGGAGGAAAAGGAAATCGCCCTTGCCCGCGAACGGGAGAAGGAAGCCGCTCTTGCTGAGAAAGAAGCCGCTCTTGCCAGCGCTCTTGCGGAATTGGCAGCATTGAAACAGAATAATAACCAAGTTAATTAAATAATTTTAAATTATGGCAATAATGAATTTTGGAGGAGTAGAGGAAAAAGTAGTAACACGTGAAGAGTTTCCTCTCTCGAAAGCAAAAGAAGTATTGAAAGACGAAGTAATCGCAGTGATCGGTTACGGAGTACAGGGACCCGGACAGTCGTTGAATTTGCGCGACAACGGTTTTAATGTGATTGTCGGACAGCGTAAAGGCGGCAAGACATGGGACAAGGCTGTCGCCGACGGATGGGTTCCCGGCGTAACGCTTTTCGAGATCGAAGAAGCGTGCAGCAAGGCGACAATCATCCAGTATCTGCTGTCGGATGCGGCGCAGATTGAAGTCTGGAGTAAAGTGAAACCGCATCTTACCGCCGGCAAGGCGCTGTATTTTTCGCACGGTTTCGGAATCACGTACAAGGAACGTACAGGAATCATTCCTCCTGCCGATATTGACGTTATCCTTGTTGCGCCGAAAGGTTCGGGGACCTCGTTGAGGAGAATGTTTCTCGAAGGGCGCGGGTTGAACTCAAGTTACGCTGTGTTTCAGGATGCAACCGGCAAAGCCTTCGACAGAGTGATTGCGCTGGGAATAGGCGTTGGTTCGGGATATCTGTTCGAGACGGATTTCAAACGCGAAGTTTATTCCGACCTCACCGGCGAACGCGGAACTTTGATGGGCGCTATCCAGGGACTTCTGCTCGCACAGTACGAGGTGTTGCGCGAAAACGGTCATACGCCTTCGGAAGCGTTCAACGAAACAGTCGAAGAACTGACACAGTCGCTGATGCCGCTGTTTGCCGAAAACGGAATGGACTGGATGTATGCCAACTGTTCGACAACAGCTCAACGCGGCGCTCTGGACTGGATGACGCCATTTCACGATGCAACAAAACCCGTATTCGAAAAACTCTACAAAGAAGTAGCCAGTGGAAACGAGGCTCAACGTTCTATCGACAGCAATTCGAAAGCCGATTACAGAGAAAAACTCGAAGAAGAGTTGAAATCTCTCCGTGAGAGCGAAATGTGGCGTACCGGCGCTGTTGTCAGGAAATTGAGACCCGAAAATAATTAATCGACAGGAATGGATAAATTATTTATTTTCGACACCACCCTGCGCGACGGGGAACAGGTACCCGGATGTCAGTTGAATACTGTCGAAAAGATTGAAGTAGCAAAAGCGTTGGAATCTCTTGGCGTGGACGTGATTGAGGCAGGATTTCCTGTCTCAAGTCCCGGAGATTTCAACTCCGTAGTCGAACTGTCCAAAGCCGTAACCTGGCCCTCGATATGCGCCCTCACCCGCGCTGTGGAAAAGGATATCGATGTCGCAGCCGAAGCCCTGCAATATGCAAAACGTAAACGGATACATACGGGTATCGGAACGTCGGTGTATCATATCCAAAACAAACTGAACAGCAATCAGGACGAAATTGTCGAACGTGCTGTTGCGGCGGTGAAGTATGCGAAAAAGTATGTCGAAGATGTGGAATTTTACGCCGAAGACGCCGGTCGTACCGAAAACGAATATCTTGCACGCGTAGTCGAAGCCGTGATTGCCGCCGGTGCAACGGTGGTCAATATCCCCGACACGACGGGTTACTGTCTGCCTTCGGACTATGCCGCAAAAATCAAATACCTGATGGAGAACGTGAGCAATATCCACAAAGCCTGCATCTCGACTCACTGTCACAACGACCTCGGAATGGCAACCGCCAATTCGCTCGCCGGAGTGATGAACGGGGCGCGTCAGGTCGAAGTGACCATCAACGGAATCGGCGAACGCGCCGGAAACACCGCGCTCGAAGAGGTTGTCATGGCAATAAAGAGCCACAGGGAATTTGAGGTCGAAACGAATATCAACACGAAAAATATCTGGGAAACAAGCAAACTCGTATCGACGTTGATGAACATGCCCATTCAGCCGAACAAAGCGATTGTCGGACGTAACGCTTTCGCTCATTCGTCGGGGATACATCAGGACGGCGTCCTCAAAAACCGCGAGAACTACGAAATCATCGATCCCAAAGACGTAGGCATCGACGAAAGTTCTATCGTGCTGACAGCCCGCAGCGGACGGGCAGCGTTGAAACATCGTCTTGCCACGCTTGGCGTTGCCGACATTGCGCAGGAGAAATTGGACGAGGCATATCAACAGTTTTTGTTGTTAGCCGACCGGAAAAAAAGTCTTACCGACAGCGATATTCTTGCTTTGGTCGGCGAACGCGACAGCGCCTCCAAAAAGATTAAACTCGACTATCTGCAAGTGTTGTGCGGAAAACGTGTGCGGCAGGTGGCGACGATCAGGATTGATATCGCAGGCGAAAAGTTTGAATCTACCGCTTCGGGCAACGGTCCAATCGACGCTTCGATAAAGGCTGTTAAGGAAATTATCAAACGTCAGATGACTATCCAGGAATTTCTTATTCAGGCGATAACAAAGGGTAGCGACGATGTGGGAAAAGTTCATATTCAGGTCGAACACAACGGCAAAGTCTATTACGGTTTCTCCGCAAATACCGATATCGTTGCGGCGTCGGTCGAGGCATTTATTGATGCTGTAAATAAATTCTGAATCAGAATTTGCAGAATTATGATTAGGATTTGTAGGATTAAAAGATTGATAGGATTAATTGATCAAGGAATCCTACTAATCCTACAATCCTATAAATCTTAATCAGGATTGACATTTTAATTTTTTTTTAACATGAAACGATTAATATTTTTATTAATGATTGGTCTTGCAGCCACGAATATTTGGGCGCAAGACGTTATTGGAGACTGGAACGGCGTTTTAAAGGTGCAAAATATCAAACTGCGGTTGGTATTCCATATTCAAAAAACAGAATCGGGATACAGCGCCACTATGGACAGCCCCGATCAGGGCGGGAAAGATATTCCCGTAACTTCGGTGAGTTATGAAAATTCTGTGTTGAAGATTGCTATCCCCAATATAACACTTGAATACGAAGGTGTTTTGGGCGACGACGGAAATATCACCGGGACATTCAAGCAAATGGGACAGACTATCCCGTTGAATCTGTCGAGACAAACTGTCGAAAAAGAAAAGCCGGTAAGACC
>JAISXV010000058.1 GCA_031270335.1 Prevotellaceae bacterium
TTGAAACATTTGGCGAAATAGGACGGCGAAGTAAAACCGACGTCGTAAGTGGCTTCGGATATGTTGATTTCGGTAGTTGAAAGCAAGTGATACGCTTTTTTCAGACGCATAATCCGCAACAGTTCGTTGGGCGAATAGTTAGTGAGCGATTTTACTTTGCGGTAGAGTTGCGTGCGCGAAAGTCCGATGTTTTGTCCCAAATCTTCGACGTTCAATTCGGAATTGGACAGGTCTTTTTCCATTAATTCTTTGAGTTTTGCGAGGAAAGAACGATCGATGTCGCTGCCTTCGACGGCGGCGGCGTTTACCGAAAGCAGATTTTCGCTGAAAAGTTCTTTCAGTCGTTTTCTGTTTTCGATCAGGTTAGCGATACGTACTTCCAGTATGTCCGAGTTGAACGGTTTGGCGATATAATCGTCGGCGCCGTTTTGGAATCCGGCGATTCGCTGTTCGTCCAGCGAGCAGGCGGTCAGTAATATAATCGGGATATGGCTGGTAGAGAGTTCGGTTTTCAGTTTTTGGCACAGTTCGACGCCGTCCATTTTCGGCATCATCACGTCGCTGACGATGACGTCGGGAATGTGTTTGACGGCTTTCCGGAAACCTTCTTCGCCGTTGGCAGCTTCAATTACTTTGTACTGTTTGCCTTGCAGAATAATTTTGATGTAGGAACGAATATCCGGATTGTCGTCCACAATCAGTGCAGTACAAAGATTTGATTCCGGTGTTTCCTCTTCAAAAAACGTCTCGTTATGCACCGTAGCGTCTTCTTCCAAAAGTTCGATTTGAGATTTTGCCGGTTCTGTTCTGTTTTTTGCCTCATCCGTATTCGCCTCGTTTGTAAACGGAATGCGAACCGTAAACTTTGTCCAGCCGTCTTTTTCGCTGCTGACGGCGATGTCGCCGCCGTGCAGTTCGACCATTGCTTTCGTCAGCGCCAAACCGATTCCCGAACCGGCTACGTGCGAATCAACCTGATAGAAACGATTGAAAATATGTTGAATGTCTTCGCTGGAAATTCCTTTTCCCGAATTGGCAATCTGTATAATGGCAAAAGCCGCTCCGTCGTCGTTAACCGTTTTGTCCAGACTGACCAGAATAGCGCCTTTTTCGGGCGTAAATTTCAGAGCGTTGGAAAGCAGATTGAAATAAATCCGTTCCATTTTCTCAATATCCACGTTCATCAAAAATCCGGCGTCGGAAAAAACGTTGAAATCAAAATGCAAACGACGTTTTTTCGCCATTTCGGCAAACGATTCGTTCCATTCGATAAACTGTTGTTTCAAGTCGCGGGTCTGTAAATCAAGGTTCAGTTTTCCGTTTTCGTATTTCCTGAAATCAATAATCTGGTCAATCAGTTTCAGGAGAATCTTGATGTTTTTCTGCACCATGGCGAGTAAACGGCGCTGTTCGGCAGTAATCGACTTGTCAGCCAGCAACGAACTTACCGGACCGGAAATCAAAGTCAGCGGCGTGCGAAATTCGTGCGAGATGTTGGTGAAAAACACTAATTTGGCATGCGTCGCTTCTTCTAATTGTTTGGAAAATGCAATCAACTGGTCACGTTGCTGTTCCGTCACAATTTGTTGTTCGCTGATTTTTGTGTTACGCTGCTCGAGTTCGGCGTTCAGGAGTTTTTTAGCTTTGTAGGCGCGTAAAAGCAGGACGAAAAAAGCGACGAAAAGGAAAATGACGAAGACAGCGCTCAAAAAAAGATAGCGTTGAGTGGTGTATTGCGCCAAAAAAGTATCCATTTGAGTATCCAGGAATTTGATTTTGCTTTCCTGCTCGATGATAGCGTCGGTCTGCAACTTCAATATCTGAGCATTGGTTTCGTCCACAATGCTGCTGTACAGCGTATTGTTTTTTTCGTAAGGCTTTCCTTGCAGAATGTCCATTGCCAGCCTGACGATTTTTTCGCCGTTGGTGGGATAGATAAAAGTTGCTTTCAGTTGATTGTTAAGCACCTGTTCGATACCTCCGTTTTTGCCGGGCAAAGCGTCAACGCCGATAAAGTAAATACTGTCGGCTATTCCTTTTTTGCAAGCGGCATTATATGCGCCCGTCGCCATACGGTCGTTATGCGCATAAACAGCGTCGATTGCCAGATGATTACCGGCAAAAATTTCGTCCATCCTGTCTTCGACGCCGTCTTTCAGCCATTCGCCGTTAATGCTGTGCAACAGTTTTATATCCTGATAATTGTTGATGGCGTCAATAAAACCTTGATGACGTTCGGCGGCGGGGGTAGAACTGTCTAATCCACGTATTTCGATGATGTTGCCTTTTCCGTTCAGTAATGTTGCGATATAGTTGCCTGCGTCTTTTCCGATTTGTTCGTTATCTGCCCCGATAAATGCCGTGTACCGGTCGGACAGGATTTTACGGTCGACCAGCAAAACCGGAATCCCCTGCGAATATGCTTTTTCAATGACAGGCGTAATCGGAGAGGCTTGATTGGGCGCAACGATGATTAAATCTACTTTCCGATCGATAAAGTGTTGAATATCGGTTATCTGCTTTTCCGTATCGTCGTCGGCAGACTGTATGTCCAGAGTTATTTCCTTGTGTAACAGTGATTCGTGCTGCATTTCGAGATTCATCTTTTGCCGCCATTCGTCGTTGCTGCACTGCGATACGCCGATAATAAACCTGTCGTGATGCTCCCTGCACGAAAACAGCGAACAAAAAACAACATAAAATAATATGAATTTTATATGTTTCATTTTTTTTTGCAAAGGTATGAAAATTTGAGACAATAGCAACTTGTTCAAATGAAATTCGGTTTATGTAATAAATAAATGTTATCTTTGCACGAATTTTGGTGTCGCAAATCCGCTATACGGATGAGTGGTGAAAAGGGAATCAGGTGAAAATCCTGAACAGACCCGCTGCTGTAATCTCCGCCCAAAGTCTTTGAATAATACCCAACCACTGGGGAGTTAAGAGTTAAGAACTAAAAGTTAAGAGTTTCTTGATTCAACCTCGGGAAGGATATTCGAAGACGGAGTAAGTCAGAAGACCTGCCAAAAACAGTTTTAAGTTATATGGCTCCGAGGAATAGAGCCGCAAAACGTGCGAAGATAAAAAAATTAGATATGTACACTAAACAAAACATCAAAAACATCTGCATCCGGCAATGGCTTGGCGTGTTGATTGTGTTGATTTGTCTGGCTGCGTGCAGGAACGACGGCGACGATATCATCCCGCCAACCGAAACGCTTGTTACCGACGGTAATACCGGACCGGTCAAAGGTTTTTTCCTGCTGAACGAGGGAAATATGGGCAGCAACAAGGCTTCGCTCGATTATTTCGATTACGAAACGAGCGTGTATCACAAGAACATTTTCCCCGAACGTAATCCGGGAGTAGTGAACGAATTGGGCGATGTAGGAAACAACATCGCTATTTACGGCGACAAACTCTACGCCGTAATCAACTGTTCGCATCTGGTTGAAGTTATGGACGTCAATACAGCTAAACACATCGCAACCATCGCAATACCGAACTGTCGCTATATTGTGTTCGACAAAGGATATGCTTACGTCAGTTCGTATGCGGGACCTGTGCTTATCGACCCAAATGCGCGACTGGGATATATCGCACGAATCGACACTGCTTCATTGACGGTGAAAGATACCTGCATCGTCGGCTATCAGCCTGATGAAATGGTAATTGCTGGCGACAAGATGTACGTCGCAAATTCCGGCGGATATCGTGTGCCTAACTACGACAACACAGTGTCGGTTATTGATTTGACGACGTTTAAAGAAGTCAGAAAGATTGTTGCAGGCATCAATCTTCACCGTTTGGAGCGTGATAATTACGATAATATTTACGTCACTTCGCGAGGCGATCGCAAGAATATCCGTTCCAACACCTACATTCTCAACACCAAAACCGACATGATTACGCACGTACTGAATCTGCCTGCCGCAGAACTCTGCGCCGCCGGCGATTCTATATACGTCTGCAGCGTCGAATTTAATGATAATACCGGTAAAAACACTGTGTCGTATGCCATTATCAACACGCAAACTCAATCGGTGGTCTCGCGTAACTTCATCACCGACGGGACAGAGAAAAATATCGAAATCCCTTACGGAATCGCCGTCAATCCCGATACTCGGGAGATATTTATCACCGACGCAAGGGATTACATCAATCCCGGAATGCTCTATTGTTTCACGCCCGACGGCAAAAAGAAATGGGAAGTTACAACAGGCGATATCCCAGCGCATATCGTATTTACACGAAAGAAATTGAAAGATTAAACAATTTAAAAATATGAACAGATTAATTGGATTAAAGTATTTATTTTTGATTATAATTCCGGCAATATTGTTGTCGTGTTCGAATAATGATGACGATACACCGGATACAGGCGTCCCTGTCGTAACGTTTGCCTCGGGCGATGGAGAACGCCGGCTCAAAACAGGCGAGAGCATAACGCTGACCGCCATTGTCGAAAACGCTGTACAGCCGATTTACTCGTGGACAATAGAAGGTGAAACCGTCTCCACAGAGACAAGTTTTACTTTTGTCGCCGGAAAGACGGGCGAATATTTTGCGAATTTCCGTGTCGACGCCACAAACGGCTCTGTTGAAAAGCAAATAAAGATTTCGGTACTCGAAAAAGTTCCTCCGCAAATCACGATGGAGTCATCGGCAATAGCATTTTCCGGAAGCGCTATCGAACTCATTGCCAAAGCCAATAATGCCGACGGCGCTACATACGTATGGAAACTTGACGGCAAAACCGTAAGCGAAACCAATACTTTTACATTTAATCAAACGGAATTGGGCGAATATCAGCTTACGTTGACAGTAACCAACATCGACGGCGAAGATACGAAAGTCATCACAGTAACGGTGTTACCCGAACATTTACCCGAAATGTTTTTCGACGATGGTCGTTATCGCTCCGTCGCCAATGCCGCCGAGTTGAGGAAGATGACCGTGCCGGCAGGAAAAAGTCTGGTGTTGGCGCCGGTGATTTGCAATATACGCAATCCGGCTGCTTTCGTATGGACAGTGGACGGCGTGCAACAATCGGTTACCGGCGAATATTTCACGTTCGAACCGCAGGCGCCGGGAACATATCTCATCTCCGTGACAGAACAGAGCGCCGGAGTAACAGCCGAAGTCGAAGTGACTTGCACTCCTCCCGAAGGAACTTATCGTCGTGACGGAGGAACGAAAGCTCATGCTATACTGGCTTTTGATTACTGCCCTGCTCCCGGTCAGTTTATCGACTATCAAATTGGTTCCACCAAAGACGAGGCTCTGCAAGACTTGCAAACATGGTGCAACGTTGGCGCTCAGACATATTTCATGATTGGCGCTTTCGGCGGATATTACACTGTGGGATTCGACCATAGCGTGGTCAATGTTCCTGACAAAGCCGACTTGCAGATTGATGGAAATCCTTTTGCCGGATGGTGCGAGCCGGGAATTGTGTGGGTGATGCAGGACAATAACGGCAACGGTTTGCCCGATGATACATGGTACGAACTCAAAGGCAGCGAAACCGGCAAACCGGATACCAAACAGCGTTGCGCCGTCACTTACTACGAACCGAAAGCTCCAAATTCCAATGTGTTGTGGACAGATAATGCCGGACGGACAGGCTCGATCGACTGGCTCGCCGCTCATCGGCAACAATATTATTACCCGATGTTTATCGCTGGTGATTATTACACGCTTGTCGGAACCTGTCTGGCTTCGACTGCCGGAATGACAGGACAGCTGGAATCATCTGACTGTTACGAGTGGGGATATATCGACAATACCAGCAGTAACGACAATCGTCCAAACGGACAGTTCCGGATTGAAGACGCCATACAGGCTGATGGCTCGCCCGCAAATCTGCAATATATCGACTTCGTCAAAGTGCATACTGCTACCACCGGCAAAGGCGCCGTCACAGGCGAAATATCTACCGAAGCGATGTTGCCGGTTGATTTAGGATTCTAATTAAAATTATATATGTAATGAAAATAAAAAAGGTAAATCTTCGTTTTGGAATAATCAGCATAATGATACGGAGTGTTCGAATTTAGTATGAAACATTTCCCCGAACTGCAAAAAAATGTAGTTTAAAGAACAGTTATTTTAACAATTTTGCAATTTCCTCTGTGAATCGAATGATTTTCAGAGGATTTTTTTGTGAATCGAATAATTTTCAATATCAACTCATAGTCGGTTTGCGATTGATTTCATCTTTTTCGACCTTACCGTCGCGGAGGCGGATAATTCGCCGTGCATACGAGGCAATTTCCTCTTCGTGAGTAACAACGATTACAGTGTTTCCTTTAGAATGGATTTCTTTAAAGAGGTGCATAATGTCTATCGACGTTTTGGAATCAAGATTTCCGGTCGGTTCGTCGGCGAGAATGATGGACGGATTATTGACCAGCGCCCGCGCAATAGATACGCGTTGCCGTTGTCCTCCTGAGAGTTCGTTGGGTTTATGGTCTTTACGGTTTTCGAGATCGACGCTTACCAGCGCCTGTAAACCGCGTTCGACGCGTTCGTGTTTCGGTACGCCGGCGTAAATCAGCGGCAGACAGACGTTTTCGAGCGAAGAATAACGGGGCAACAGGTTGAACGTCTGGAAAACGAATCCGATTTCCTTGTTTCTCACTTCGGCGAGGGCGTTGTCTTCCATTTCGCTGACATCAATCTGATTAAGGATATATTTGCCTCCGGAGGGAGTGTCGAGGCATCCCAGCATATTCATCAGCGTCGATTTTCCCGAACCCGACGGTCCCATAATAGCAACATACTCATTGCGTTCTATCGAAATCGAAACTCCGTCCAAAGCCCGGACTTCCTGACCGCCGACCTGATAGATTTTACTGATATTTTCGATCTTAATAATATTCATATCCACAAAAAATTATTTTAAGGGTAACAATTCCACTGTTTTATAAAAGATTTCCGCGCCTTCAAGCTGCAGAAGGATTTTACCTTCGGCGACGCTGAGGTTTTCGGCATGATTAACCAAATGTCCGTTCACATAATGTTCTGATTTGTTGTCAATACAGATAACTTCGATTGTATTCCATTCCTGCTCCGGATTTTCGAAATTGGCAGTACGTACAATACGGTTGTCGATTTTTTGATTTGGCGAATCGGCAGTTGCTCCGGCTACGCACCAGTAATCGCCGCAATCTTCCTCCTGAATCTGACATTCAATAGATATGGGCCAGATTTCGTCTTTTGCATCGTCAGGAAAGTGGTAAAGAATACCGCTATCGCGTTTGGCATTTTGACGTGGAGGATATTTTTTATCGCCCCAACGAAAAACCACTCGTAAATAATAATTCCTGTAAGACTTTTCGGTACAGATATATCCCATAGCTTCGCCCGCCAGATGAATCAATCCGTTTTCGACGTTGAAAGCCTTTTCGACGTCGTTATTGACGCCGTATTTCGAATAGGAATACCATCCGTTAAGATTTTTACCGTTAAATAAAGGAGTGATTTTCACCTTATCTTTTAATTTCGTAAATAAAATTTTGTCTTTATGCTCTTTTAAGATTTCGGGAACAGGAATTTTTTTTGCAGATACGCTTGTAACCGCAAATAAACAGACAACGATGGTCGTTAATAAATAATTGAATTTCATATTAATACTACATTTTTTAGTTAATAATCCTTAAATATTCACGATGTAAAAGTAATATTTTTTATTCACATAAATTGTAAATAAATGATTAATGATTATTTTTGAACTTTCAAAAAATTGCTTGAATTTGACTTATATTAAATTCAATCAGTCGATTATATGAAATATGGAAATTTTATTATCTGAAATAAATGTACCAAACGACCTTCGGAGATTGAAGGTCGAACAATTGGAACAACTGTCCGGCGAACTCAGGGATTTTATTATCGACAAATGTTCGGAAAATCCCGGTCACTTTGGCGCAAGCCTGGGAACAATCGAACTTACTGTCGCCATTCATTACGTGTTTAATACCCCGTACGACAAACTTATTTGGGACGTCGGACATCAAGCTTACGCTCATAAGATCCTAACAGGCAGGAAGGACGCTTTCGACACGAACAGAAAATACAACGGATTGAGCGGTTTCCCGAAAATATCGGAAAGCGAGTACGACGCTTTCGGCGTCGGGCATGCATCGACTTCTATTTCAGCGGGATTAGGCATGGCGGTCGCGGCGCGGCTCAACAACGAAGACCGGAAAGTCATTGCGGTAATCGGCGACGGTTCGTTTTCGGGCGGAATGGCGTTCGAGGGGCTTAACAACGCCGGCTGGCAAAACGCCGATATGCTGGTGATTCTCAACGACAACAACATCGCTATCGACCCCAATGTGGGAGCGTTAAAAAAGTATTTCACCAACATCACCCTGTCGGGACATTACAACAGATTAAAGAAAAGCGTATGGAACCGTCTGGGCGAAAGTCGATTCCGCTGGGCGCTCAAACGTCTGGGCAACACTGTGAAATCGGCGATATTTTCGGAAGGAAATCTGTTCGAATCGTTGGGATTTCGATATTTTGGACCGGTGGACGGGCATGATATTAACACGCTTGTCAAAACCCTGTCGCGTCTCAAGACCATCAAAGGCGCTAAACTTCTGCACGTTGTCACTAAAAAAGGGAAAGGATACAAGCCTGCCGAAGAAAATCAAACCGAATGGCACGCTCCGGGTACGTTTGACAAAAATACCGGGAAAAAATTAAGCGCCGTAGTTGTTGACCCGTCGAAACCGGCTAAATACCAGGATGTTTTCGGCGAGACAATAGTCGAGCTTGCCGATCAAAATCCGAAGATTCTGGGAATCACTCCGGCAATGGCGACCGGATGTTCGTTGAATATCATGATGCAGCATTTCCCCAACCGGGTTTTCGACGTGGGAATTGCTGAGGCTCACGCAGTAACATTCTCCGCAGGGCTTGCGGTGGCGGGTTATATGCCATTTTGCAACATCTATTCTTCGTTTATGCAGCGGGCGTTCGATTCTGTAATCCACGATGTTGCATTGCAGAAACTGAATGTTGCGCTTTGTCTCGACCGGGGAGGAATAGTGGGCGAAGATGGTCCTACTCATCATGGAGTCTTCGATTTGGCGTATTTACGACTGATTCCGAACATGACAGTCGCAGCTCCGATGAACGAAATCGAACTCCGGAACATGATGTACACGGCGCAACTTCCGGCTGCCGGACCGTTTTCGATTCGTTACCCGCGTGGAAACGGTGTGACGCCGAACTGGCGGGTTCCTTTCGAGATAATTCCGGTCGGAAAGGGACGTATTTTGAAGGAAGGCAAGGATATAGCCGTATTGAGCATCGGACATCCGGGAAATTTCGCCGCCGCTGCCGCCGTACGGGCAGAAAAAGACGGTATCAGCGTGATGCACTGCGATATGAGATTCGTAAAACCCATAGACGAGGAAATATTACACGCCGTTGGCAAACGATTCAAACATGTTATCACTGTGGAAGATGGCACGGTTGTCGGAGGAATGGGCAGCGCCGTAGCCGATTTTTTTGCGCTGCATGGCTACGAATGTTGCGTAGAAATGCTGGGCGTCCCCGACAAATTCATTCAACAGGGTACTGTTCAGGAACTTCAAGCAAAATGCGGTTTCGACGTTGAAGGTATTTACAGAACTGTCGCAAGATTGACGAAACATGATTAAATATATACGGATAAATGACTTGGGAACAGGTGATTGATGATTATATGGTGTATCTGGCGCTTGAGAAATCGCTCTCGCCCGCATCTCTGGAAGCCTACAGTTACGATTTGCAGAAATTGAAGGAAACGATGGAGGCTTATGCCATTGCGCCCGAAGACGTTACGCTCGAACATCTCGAAACTTTCCTGTCCGATATATACGACAAAGGTTTAATCCAGACGTCGCAGGCGCGCATATTGAGCGGAATACGAGGCTTTTTCAAGTATATGCAACTGGAAAACCTGATAAAAACATTGCCGACCGAACTGCTCGAAAGTCCGAATCCTCGACGGAAATTGCCGGATATTCTTTCGGCGGACGAAATCGACCGGATAATCAACGGAATAGACGTCAGTCTTGCCGAAGGACATCGCAACAGGGCAATCATCGAAACGCTGTACGGTTGCGGGTTACGGGTTTCCGAACTTGTTTCGTTGCAGATTTCGTGTTATTTTCCCGAAAAAGGTTTTGTCCGGGTAATCGGGAAAGGCAGCAAGGAGCGTTTAGTTCCAATCGGCGGACAGGCAATAAAAGCGATATCGATCTACCTGAAACAAAGAAGTGAACTCAAAATAAAAAAGGGACACGAAGATATTCTTTTTCTCAACCGTCGTGGAGCAAAACTGACTCGTGTAATGATACTTACCATAGTGAAACGCTCCGCCATCAACGTCGGTATTGAAAAGACTATCAGTCCGCATACTTTTCGTCATTCGTTTGCTACCCACCTGATCGAGGGCGGCGCCGACCTTAGAGCCGTGCAGGAAATGCTTGGTCACGAATCAATCGTAACAACCGAAATTTATACTCATATCGACCAAAAACATCTTCGCGAAATTATCCAACTCCACCCAAGAGGGGTTAGGGGTTAGGGTATGGGGATTAGGGTATGGGGGTTGGGGTTTAGGGTATGGGGATTAGGGTTTAGGGTTTAGGGTATGGGGTGTCAACCCCGCACCCCAACCCTTATACCCTTGAAAAAACATTCTCAATTCAAAATAACCACTATTGTATAAAATTTTCCTTTCAGACAGCTATCATCAGCGGGCGTGTAGGTGAAAACGACCTTTTTTGCATTACCGTCGTGACAGTTACAGTATGGTATAGTACTGTCGAGAAATATCGCTTTACCGTTCATTATCAGAGCGCCGGGATAGTGTGTCGATGACTGTTTCACGTAAGCATTAACGTCGCCGGGAGTCTGGGACATATACGACCACGTTCCGCGGGCGTCGATACCGAAGAGTTGATTGATTTGCACGGCTTCGGCATGTTCGGCGCATATCACGACTGTATCTTTGAGCGGTCGCATTCTGCCGGGGTTGAGTTTTTCGAGATAGACCTTGCGTTTGATATCGCTGACGCAGGCATTGCTGACCGTGTAAGTAAAAGTATATACATGCGACGAACCAAGTCTGTCAACAGTAATGACGCCGGTTGTCGGATGTATCGGAACGCCTGACGACGAAGCCCACTGAACAGCTCCGGCTGGTAAATCAAGCGTGTCAATATATTTCGACAGGTTGACGTCGTGACCGGCGTCGGCACATACACGGATACGAAGATCCGGATAGTTGGGGAGAGTCGCCGGCTCGTTGATGACTATTCCGGTCAATGTCGTTTCGCAATCATTGTCGTCTTTGACTACTACTGTATAAGTCCCTGCCAATACGGGGAAACTTACGGAGGAGCCGCTGATGTCCTCGAAACTGCCGCCGTCAAGTTTATACTTGTATGGAGAAGTTCCGCCCGACACGTCGATTGTTATTTCTCCATTGCCGCCATGACATACGGCGTCGGTTGGGGTTGGTGATGCGGTCAATAGCGTCGGCTCGTTGATGACTATTCCGGTCAATGTCGTTTCGCAATCATTGTCGTCTTTGACTACTACTGTATAAGTCCCTGCCGATACGGAGAAGTTTACGGAGGAGCCGCTGATGTCCTCGAAACTGCCGCCGTCAAGGTTATACCTGTATGGAGAAGTTCCGCCCGACACGTCGATTGTTATTTCTCCATTGCCGCCATGACATACGGCGTCGGCTGTGGTTGGTGATGCGGTCAACAGCAACGGCTCGTTGATGACTATTCCGGTCAATGTCGTTTCGCAATCATTGGCGTCTTTGACTACTACTGTATAAGTCCCTGCCAATACGGGGAAGTTTACGGAGGAGCCGCTGATGTCCTCGAAATCGTCGCCGTCAAGTTTATACTCGTATGGAGAAGTTCCGCCCGACACGTCGATTGTTATTTCTCCATTGCCGCCATGACATACGGCGTCGGTTGGGGTTGATGATGCGGTCAACTGCGCCGTTACATCGACCGGCGTGCGCGAAGACGAACGGCAGGGTATTGCGCCAGATTCGGCTTCGACGTAATATGTTGTCGTTGCTGTTGGCGTCGTACTCAAAGTGATGTCTATTGCCGAACCGTTGCCGGATGCAGAACCCACAAGTGTACCGGCAGTAGCATCGTCATATACCTTGTATGTTACTCCCGATACGCTCGACGCCAGCCGGATAACCGGATTATTGCCGCTACATATATCCGCAGCGCTTGGCGTTGGAACTGTCGGTAATTCGGTTACGCGCAACCGGATGATATCCGACATGCCGCGACAATTGTATTCGTCAATTTTTTCAATGTTGGCGACTACAAAACGATAATAGCCCGAATCTGCTTTGGCGACATCGTCGATAGTGTAAGTACTCGACGTGCCACCGGTGGACATTCCTTCGGTTCCCGGTATCGGGATCCAGTCGGAGGGATTGTTCGGGTTGTTGGTAGCGTTGTATTCCCAGCGATAAGCTCTCTCATGAGGAGGGTCAGTTATATCAGTATAATTGCTCTTGAAAGTAAATTCGCTGCCTTCGCAAACGACAGTATCGCCTTTGCCAATAATATCAATTTCAATATCAGGATCGCAAAAACGTATTTCGATATCATCCAATACCAAATCATTTCCTCCTCCACCCGGAGCATCATTATATATTGATACCTTCACCGAATTGCTATGGTTGGTGAATCTGAACCCATACATTTTCCATGTAGCTGAATTGATATTCGGTAAATCTCCTGTTGAATATATTGCCAATGTTTCGTGTGTAATAGCGTCTTCCAATACAAAACGTAATTTGGGCTTTATTCCGAAAGTCGCCATAACGTTACCCAACCATACGGAAAAATATAAATTTGTGTTATCGCATAAAGCCGAAATAGTTGTTGTATAAAACAATCCGGGAGTATAACTCGCATTTACAAGCATATAATATCCTTTATCGGGATCTGCCGAGGTGTGATCTTTGAAACTTAACCAGTCTGGGAATTCCCAACCGCCGCTACCTTGCCTAAATTTCCTAATAGAATATTCATTATCGCCAGGACAAGTAAAGTCACTGCTACTACAAAAATTGTAATTTGTTACTCCTTCCGGCAAAGGAGTGGACGAAATTAACGGATCATCTATATCATTTCCGCCGAAATCTTCTATATATAGCACTGTGCTGACGGCGCAGCCTGTCGGATCAATTATTTCGCAATCGCCCGCTTCGAGTTCCACTTCAATACGTTCGACGCTTATTACTGCTCCGCTGTACAACACTTCGACCCACCATGATTGCGTTAAGTTGCTGTTATCCTTCGTTACTTGAATACTGTCGTCGCCGGTTTCTATCGGTGTGCCGTTGGTTTGGACGTCGTACCAGTTATAAGTTACGTCGGGGATATCTTTGAAGCCAATCCACATCACCGCGTTCGGGCAGGTGATATACTTTTGCGACAGCGGTTTTGACACGATAACCTTCAACGACGCCGAAGTGGATTCCACTGCTCCGCAACTGAAAGAATATGTTATCTCATCAACGCCGTAGAATCCGGCGGCAGGCGTATAGACGATTTTCCCCTCAACTGCGGTTGCTGTTCCGTTGGCAGGCGTCGAAGGGTCGATGTTGATTTGCAGGTCGGTGCAGGGCGCTTGGAAGTTGTCGTTGGCAAGCACATCGCAGGTTACCGGTGTGTTGACGAGCGTAGAAAAGACATCGTCGTTAGCAATCGCCGGTGCGATCTGTACCGTTACTTCGCGACGGTAGTCGCCTGCGCAGAGATTACTGCCTGTGACACTGATGTAAAACGTTGTGTCGGCGGTCAACTGGGAGGTCGTGTACGTGGGTCCGGTGTGAAATAAGGTTCCGCCAACTGCTGCGTCGTACCATTCGAAGACCGGATCTGCGACTTCCGGTGAAGCATTAACCGTGAGAGTGGTCGAGGTACCGGATAGAATCAGCGTGTTGCCTGTAACGCCGGTAATATGCG
>JAISXV010000141.1 GCA_031270335.1 Prevotellaceae bacterium
TCGGTGGTGTTCAACATGACTTTGGAACGGCTGAAAATGTCGGGCGACATGAGTAATCTTTCGGGTGTAAACCATTCTATACTTCACGGTTTCAACTACACTCCGCTCGAAGCGCCGTTTCCGGGATGGATTCGCTACGGGATGTATCTCAACGAACGGAATCTGTGGTGGGAATATTTCAAACTCTGGGCTGCATACAAGACGCGGGTTTCGCTGGTGTTGCAGGAGACCGAAGCATTTGCCGACATCGCTGTAATGCATCCGCTCGCCGATATGTGGACGAAATTCGGAACGCAACGCGACCCGTTCCCCGAACTGCATTATCCGCAATATCAATATAAGGTATGGGACGGTATCCATGCAAACGGCAACAGTTGCGATTACACAAGTGAGGCTATCGTTCAGCAGAGTACAGTCGAAAACGGTTTTCTGAAATACGGAAAACGGAAATATCACACTTTAATCTTGATTGAAGTAGAAACAATGGAACCCGCTACTGCCGTTGCTTTGGCGAATTTTGTCAGGAAAGGCGGAAAGGTTATTTTCATTGGAAAAGAGCCGTTTAAATCGTCGGGACTGAAGAATTATCAGAAAAACGACAAAAAGGTGGCGCAGACAATCGCTGCCATGAAACGCAACAATCCGGAACGAGTGTTCACTGTGAACGCTCCGGCGGATGACGATATTGTCGGCTGGTTCAAGGGTGTGCAACAACAATGCGAGCTCAAGCCGTACATGCGCATCGACCGTCCCAACGCTTATGTCAGCCAGATTCGGCAAACCGGCAAAGGAAAGGATATTTTCTTTGTGAGCAATCGCAGTTCCGACGAACGGTTTGTTCTTAAAGCCGAATTTCCAGACGCCAAGGGTTTTCCATGGCTGTGGAACGCCGAAACAGGCGAACGTTACCGCTATCCGGGCAGCACGGGAGCGGACAGGACGTTGACTGTCGATCTTCCTCCGGCAGCCTCGCAACTCATTGTGTTCGACACCGCCGGCGAAGGATCCGACGCTCCCGCATTACCAGCCGAAACTTCCGGAATCGAAATCTCAGGCTGGAGTTTGCGTATGGAACACATCAACGGCACAACGCAAACTCTGCAATTACAAACGTTGACCGACCTCGCCGCCGACGAAAAAACGCGCTCGTTTGCCGGATATCTTTATTACGAAAAGACGGTAAACAACAGCGCTACATTCAACTGGCTCGATTTGGGAAAGGTTTACGGCGTATCGGAAGTAACGGTGAACGGCGAAACGCTTGGCTGTCGATGGTACGGCAGACATCTTTACCGGATACCGGAACATCTGGCGAAAGAGGCGTCGAAAAATATCCAAATCAAGGTTACCACTACGCTGGGCAATTATTTCAAGTCGAACCCGCAAAACAAAACGGGTCACGGCTGGACAAACTGGCAAGCATGGCAACCGACTGGAATGGTCGGACCGGTTAAGATTAATTAAGATATTTAGCAAGAGCTTCTTCGAGCGCTTCGCCGCGCAAGTTTTTAGCTACGATTTTACTATCCTTGTCGAGTAGAAAGTTCGATGGTATAGCTCTTACTCCGTATAATGCAGCGGCGTCGTTACTCCATCCTTTCAAGTCGGAGACGTGCGCCCAGTCGAGTTTATCGGCGGCTATTGCTTTAATCCATTTTTCACGCGCATCGTTGCCGGAATCCAAAGATACGCCTAAAACAGTGAATCCCTTGTCTTTATAAGCATGATATGCTTTGACTACATTCGGATTTTCCTGACGACAGGGACCGCACCACGAAGCCCAGAAATCAAGCAACACGTATTTTCCACGAAAATCGGAGAGTTTTACCGGATTGCCCGTAGAATCGTTTTGAGTGAAATCGGGAGCGAGGCTGCCGATACTTGTAGCTTTCCATTTCGCTATTCTTTCTTTGATTTCGTTACCGAGTTTCGTAGATTGCAGTTTTTCGGAATACAAATCAAAAACTTCCTGTGCTGCATCACCTTCGGGGGAATAACCTGCTGCAAAATCAAAAAGATAGCATAGAGCAAAATATGAATCGGGTTTAGCCTTAATAAAATCTTTGACAAGATTTTTTTCGGCTATTAGCACGGAATCTCTTTTCGCTTCAAGCGCCTTTGTTTTAGCGGATTTCTCCTCGGGCGACAATGTTTCGTCTTGCGATATCGCTCGCCATTCTCGTGGAAACTCAGTTTTGAACTTTCTGAAAGGTTTGTAGATTTCGTTCCATTCTCTTGCGTCGTTGTTGATTGGCGAGTTAATCACCGCATTTTTAATGGAATCTCTGCTTGTGAGAGTAATTTTTCCCTGTTCGATATGCAGATCAATTCTGTCTTTGAGATAGAAAGAATATTGGGTTGCCGTGTCATAATTAACAAACAGCGTAGCGCCGAACGGCTTGCTCACTTCGCCTTTAAACTCAAACTTTTTGTTTGTTACCACAGCTGAATCACGCTGTACTCCGGTATCATTGCGCGACACAAGATACACTTTCACAGGAGCGTCAATACCGATTTGCCCCTTTAAAACGTATGCATTACCTTCAATTTTCTGTTCGCATCTGCTAAACAGCAAAACAGTTGCACACGCTACCGTAAATAAAAAAATCTTCTTCATTTTAATCTTATATTTTAAATTATTTTAATTAATTATCAACACTTTACATAATAAACAAAATCATTTTTGCCAATACAAAGGTACGACAATAAATTACAGTGTGAAATACCATAATGATGGTATCTGAAAAAAAATTTTTTCAAAAAAATACTATGTTATGCATAGTACTAAAAAAAATATATATCTTTGCATAAAATTTTAGTGTCAAATTTTTAATAAAAATTATTATGAAACGAGTGATTTCAACGCATTTAGGTGGTAAAATCTTCCAAATAGAGGAGGATGGATATGATGTTTTAACCGGTTTGTTAGCGAATCAGTGGAACAGAAATGAGGTAGAAAAGCAGTTGGCTTTTCATTTCGAACGTAAGTTAACAGGTAATAAAAATGTGATTACTTACGTTGATGTAGTCGAAGTATGTTACAATCTCGGATTTTCGGTGTCGGATACTCGACCTGCCAAGAGATTGTACCGGCAACCAAAAAATAAGATGATTGCCGGAGTATGTACGGGTTTGGGCGAATATTTCGATATCGACCCTGTGATTATCAGGATTGCTTTTGTAGCGCTATTTTTTATGGCGTCGATGGGTTTTTGGTTATATGTTGCTATATGGATTGTTACTCCCAAATACGAAAGCCGTAAACCGTTATGAATATTGAGAATGCAAGGGCGCAAATGCGGAAAGGAGCGCTGGAATACTGCATCCTTTCCGTACTGTCCGACGGCGATGCTTATGCTTCCGACATTATTAATCGCTTGAAGGAAGTCAGGATGATAGTGGTTGAAGGCACCCTGTATCCCCTGTTGACACGTCAGAAAAACGCAGGATTTCTCTCATATCGTTGGGAGGAATCAACACAGGGACCTCCGCGAAAATACTATTCAATCACCGAAAAAGGAAAGATTTTTTTGGAAAGTATGGATATTTCGTGGAACGAATTAGTAGATTCAGTAAATAAATTACGTAATAAAA
>JAISXV010000146.1 GCA_031270335.1 Prevotellaceae bacterium
AACGAGGGAATACACCCGATACAGCGGGGAAAAACCATTGACGAATGTACAAAATTATTCGATGAAAATAGTTTTGACAACGAAGAAAAAGCAAGTACTTATATTTATAAAGCGTTTGCGGGAGACTACGATTTTCCGATACACGAAAGCCTGAAAAACAACATTTCACGTGTTCGTTTGATAGATATGCTGACTTTCGACAGAGAGGGTTTTGCAAAAAACATTTCTACGGCGGTTAAAAGAAAAGTGAGGATTGAAAGCAAGTGGAATTTAGTCGGAATTGGCGATTATTTATTTGAAAATGAAAAATCAAATATAAAAGTCGGCACGGCAAAAGATTTAAAAGATGGCGAATTTCCATTTTTCACAAGCGGAGAGGCGATATTTAGATATAACGATTATTTAGTTGATAATCAGAATATCTATTTATCAACAGGCGGAAATGCTGTTGTAAAATTTTATGACGGAAAAGCGGCTTATTCAACCGATACTTTTGTAATAAAAAGCAATAATGAAAATGAAATAAAAACAAAATTTATTTTCTATTACTTGGAAAGTATCATTTCAATAATAAATGATTTTTATTTTAAAGGCGTGGGCTTAAAACATTTGCAAAAACCTGATTTTAGAAATATTCAAATTCCATTACCGCCTCTCAATATTCAGCAAAAAATCGTTTCCGAAATAGAAGTTTTGGAAACAAAAGAAGCAGAAGCAAAAGAGAAAATCGCCAACGGCAAAGAAACAATAGCGCAATTATTTTCAGAAATTCATAATAAAGCAGATAAAATTTTACGCTTGTCTGATGATAATACTTTTGACGTTTCTATTGGTAAACGAGTAATTGATGCCGATTTAGACAGAACAGGCACAATTCCTGTTTATAGCGCGAATGTTTTTGTGCCGTTTGGTTATATTGACAAATATTTGATTGCAGATTTCAGCGTGCCGTCTGTTCTTTGGGGTATTGATGGCGATTGGCTTGTAAATTATATGCCTGCCGACAAACCGTTCTATCCCACCGACCATTGTGGCGTTTTACGGGTTAAAACAAATGAAATATTGCCTAAATATTTGGCTTGGGCACTAAATAAAGAAGGAATTACTCGAAACTTTTCAAGAACGCTTCGCGCTTCTATTGACAGAATAAAAGGAATAAGCATTAAAATTCCCCCTCTTTCCGAGCAGCAAAAAATCGTTGCCGAAATCGAAAAAACAGAAGCGCAGATTGCAGAAGCACAGAAAATAATAGACAGTATGCTTGTGCTGAAAAATGAAGTACTAAAAAAATATTTGTGAAAAATAAGAGAATATGAATGCAAAACTATTCCATTTATGCGGTATAGTAAATCAGGTTTTTATTCCCATTTTCGCATACGTCTCTTTCAGACTGCGTTCGTTATCGGATATAATCAGCAGAATGTCGCCTGCTTCGAGTTCGGTGGAACCTGTCGGCACAAAATAATGTTCTTCGCGTTTCACCATGACGACTAAAGTTTTTTCCGGCATGGGCATATCCATAATCCGGTTACCGCGAGTGAGATGCGCGTCGGTAAGGGTGATTTCGGACATGGTTGATTTTATGTCGTCGGGAAAATCGACGTCAAAGGTTGACAGTTTATTTTCCGTATGCCGTTCGCCGATCAATCCGAGCCATTTGGCTACGACAGGTACGGTAGTTCCCTGCAACAGCAACGAAACAAGTGTAACAAAAAAGACGATATGGAAGATTATTTCCGCTTTATCCAAATGCGCTGTCCACGGATATGTCGCAAACAAAATAGGCGCGGCGCCGCGCAATCCTACCCACGAAACGTAATGACGGGCTTTGTTGGACATTCGTTTCAACGGTATCAGACACATCCAGACGGCAAGAGGACGGGCGACAAATATCACGAACAGACTTATTGCCAAGCCAATCACCACAATAGGAAACAGTTTGGACGGGCTGACTAACAGTCCGAGAGTGAGGAACATTACTATCTGGAACAGCCAGGTCATACCATCCATGAATTTTTTCGCGGTTTTTTTGTGGACAAACTTGGAATTTCCGATGACCAATCCGCTGATATATACTGCCAGATAACCGTTTCCTTTCAAATCGTTCGTTATTGAATAAATCATGAACAGAACCGTCAGCAACAAAACCGGATATAACGATTCGTTGTCGAGGTTGATTTTGTTGATTAACTTCACGACAATACGCCCTAAAACGTAACCGAGAATAGTTCCCACGGCTAATTGCATGACAAAAGTGGTCGCTATCATCCAGATACTTCTTTCGCCTATTGTCAACAACTGTATAAAAGTGATAGTCAGCATATACGCCATAGGGTCGTTACTTCCGCTTTCCAACTCCAGAAGAGGTTTCAGCCGTTGTTTGAGCGACAGCCCTTTCGCTCCGAGTATTGCAAACACCGAAGCCGAATCGGTTGACGACATCACCGAAGCCAGCAACATCGCTTCGAGAAACGAAAAAGTTATAGCAGTAAAAAAATGTTGAGTCAGGAAATAGACGAAAACGCCGGTTATCACTGCCGTAAGCAGGACGCCTAATGTCGCAAGTATTATTCCGTGAACCATTACCGGACGTATTTCCGTGTATTTAGTATCCATTCCGCCCGAAAACAAAATGGTGTTCAACGCAAGAACTCCAATAAATTGAGCGTGTTCGGGGTTCGAAAACTTCAACCCGAATCCATCGTTCCCGAATATCATGCCCACGCCAAGAAACAAAACCAGAATAGGAACGCCGAATCTGTATCCTGTCTTACCGGCGATGATGCTGATAAATAACAGTAAAGAACCTATTAATATAATATTGTCAACCGAAAAATCCATACTTCTTAGCTACTTTTTTTATTATTTACATTCATTTCATCCATATTGTTCAATCTTGCACATTTCGACGCCCCAAAGGTAGTACAAATTTTTGAATGTAACAAAATGTAATTATAACTGTCTAACAGCCAGACTATATTATTAATCAAGATTAGCAGATTTTTTTATCTTTTCCTGTCGCTGAAGCTTGCACAAATTCAATTTTAATAAATTTTGTGTATGTTTGCAACTTAATAGTAAAATGATTATAATATGGATATTCGTGTAAATGTGGATGGTATAGCGCCATTTGTTGATGAAAACACTAAAAAAAGTCTTGTTGAAAAGGCTGTAGCGGCGAATAAATCGCTTTATGAGAAGACCGGCAAAGGAAATGATTTTCTTGGCTGGGTAAGTTTACCTTTATCGGTTAGCGAATCCGATATTTCGGAAATAGAATCGGTGTCGCAAAATCTGAGAGAGATATCAGACGTCGTGATTGTTACGGGTATAGGCGGGTCGTATCTCGGCGCAAAAGCCGTCATCGAATCGTTGAGTTCGAGTTTCGAGGCATATACCGATAACGGCAATCCGAAAATTATTTTTGCGGGGCATCATCTTGACGAAGATTATTTGTCGGAAATGCTTGATTTTATTGAAAATAAACGAGTTTCCTGCATCGTCATTTCGAAATCGGGAACTACAACCGAACCGGCTGTGGCGTTCAGGATTATCAAACGGCATATCGAACAGAAATACGGCAAAGAGGGCGCCAAAGAACGAATTGTGGCAATAACCGACCATTCACGGGGAGCATTGCGCAAACTGTCGGAACAGGAAGGTTACAGAACTTTTGTCATTCCCGACGACGTCGGCGGACGTTTTTCGGTTCTTACGCCTGTCGGATTACTTCCAATATCCGTTGCCGGCGTAGATATCAGGATATTACTGAAAGGCGCAACCGATATGGAAAGAGCCACGCAGATCGATGTCCCGGAGGACGAAAATATCTGTCTGCAATATGCCGTTGCACGCAATCTGTTATACAACAGCGGTAAAAAAATTGAAATCCTTGCCAATTTCAATCCTAAACTGCACTATCTGACCGAATGGTGGAAACAACTTTTCGGCGAAAGCGAAGGAAAAGAAGGGAAAGGAATTTTCCCCGCCGGAACAGATTTTACATCCGACCTTCATTCGATGGGACAGTATATACAGGAGGGCGAAAGGATTTTGTTCGAGACTGTTGTGAGCGTCGAAAAGCCTCGCGAAGAACGTCTCATTCCCGAGGATGCGGAAAATCTCGACCAGTTGAATTTCCTGTCGGGAAAACGAATCAGCGAAGTGAACCGGATGGCTGAATTAGGGACAATGCTGGCTCATGTCGATGGCGGCGTTCCGAATATCCGTATTGAAATTCCCGAACTGAGCGCTTATGTTATCGGACAACTGATTTACTTTTTCGAAAAATCGTGCGGCATTAGTGGATATGTACTGGGAGTGAATCCGTTCGACCAGCCCGGCGTCGAAGCTTACAAAAAAAACATGTTCGCTCTGCTCGGAAAAGCCGGATACGAAAGCGAAGGCGAAAAACTGAAAGCAAGAATAAATGGATAGTTTACCATTGGCGGAATGTTTCTACAGTCTTCAGGGCGAGGGCTGTCACAGTGGGAAGGCGGCGTTTTTCGTCCGTCTTGGCGGGTGCGACGTCTGCTGTGATTTTTGCGACAGTAAAACAACATGGAACGTTAAACGGTCGGCGATTACTTCCGTGCAGGAAATCGTTGATAAAGTTCTGGAAACAATTGCCGATACGGTTATCGTTACCGGCGGCGAACCTACGATTTACAATCTTGATGCTCTCTGTCGCCTGTTGAAAGAAAATGACAAAGCATGTTTTCTGGAAACAGCAGGAAATCATCCTGTAACGGGCGCATGGGACTGGATCTGCCTGTCACCGAAACTCAATAGCCCGCCTCTTGTCGAAAATCTGCAACAGGCAAACGAACTCAAAATCATTATCAAACATCCCGCCGATTTCGAATGGGCTGAAGAAAATGCCGCTCTGACCGACAACTGCCTGCTTTTTCTGCAACCGGAATGGAGCGTCCACGAAAAAATTCTCCCGCTCATTGTCGATTATATCAAACAGAATACTCAATGGAATTTATCTCTGCAAATACATAAATATATAGGTATAGAATAATACCCTTAAAAACACCTTAGTAGCCCTGGAAAGAGTTAAGAGTTAAGAACTAAGAGTTAAGAGTTTGGTTTCCACCACGAACATCAACTCCGTAGTTCTAAAGAGTTGGCGACATATACCCCGAGCTGCGCCTTCGGCTTGCACGGGGTTATTCAAATTGAAGTCCTCCGGACTTATTTGTCACCGATTTGGGTGACGCATTGTCGAAGTCGGGAAAATAGTATTTTTTTTCGAAATAGACGACAAAACAAAATTTTATTCGTACAATCACTATTTTTTATTACTTTTGCATTTCGTTTTACGGTATCGTAGAGCGAGTTTTTTTAGTAACGAAGCGTTTTGAAGATATTACCTGCTTTGGAAAATCGCCAAAATTTTCACAGTCATACGGGTAATAGCGGCAGAAATGTTCACGTCATTTGTCTATACATTTGTCTATTTATGTATAATGGCGTGGGGCTGTCGACTGTTTGTATGGCGGGTGTTTGGCGATACCTCTAAAGCGGACATGTACGATGGTTTCCACGCTTTTTTTATTGGATATTAATATGTTAATAATAATTTTTAGACAAATATTGATATGAACAAATTTAGATTTACTTTTATGTTGATGACATTCGTATTTACCGGATGCAACTATTTTCCGGCGTGGAAAAAGCATGAAAACCGGACTGCCGCATCCACGAACTACCTGCGACATGAGAATGTCAATACCGATTCGCTGGAACGTATCTTGCTGACCGACAATGTTTCGGCGGCGGAAACTTGATAGGAAAGACATATACCTATGCCGACCATTACTCGCCTTTCAACGCACCAAGTTCGTTAGTATAACCTTCTTTTTTCAAACATTTCCGATAATCTTTCATGGCATCATGAAATTCCTGATAATCGGGGTCGTTTTGATAAGCAAAAACAATCTTGTTGTGCAGTTCCACAAACTTTTTATATTGTGCTGCCGCCTTTTCAGGGTTTTTGTTTTCATACTTTTTAAATTTGTGGAACGCTTCTAATGCGTCTCCGTTCCAATAACCAAACAACCAAACGGTCTTAATTTTTTTTAAAAAATTCATTTTCATACAATTTTTAAATTTAACATACATTTCAAGAACATCCCCATTATGGTGATGTTTTATACTGCAAAGATACGACTTTATTTTTAATAAATTATAAACGTTGCGCTAAAATTTAATTTTAATCGGCATCATCATAATCGTAATCTTTTTCATAATGCTCATTCTTTTTCATTTTCTCTAAATAGGGGATTATTATATTACCGTTCTCGTCACATTTCCCATACAAATCAGACACATCTAATCCCAGTTTTTTTCTTCTCATCAATTCTTCAAAGACAATGTCATTTTTTTTATCAAGTCTATTTATATCCTCTCTGGTGGCGACTGCTGCTGCGATTAATCTATCCATAATCAAATCGTTCAATATCATAATGGCTCATATTATGTTATGAAGCAAAACGATTAAGTTTTGGCTATATTATATTTATAAGAAAATAGAACAATATGGCTGTAGGCGTTTACGGGACAAATAAGCCCGCTACTTTAAATAGAGGTAACGATGTTGATATATTCTATCATTATCGCCCTAATCGCAATACAATAGACACAGAATTGGCACGACGTAGATATTGCCCAATGCGAAATAATGCTTGATATTAAAAAAGCTAATAACATAGAGTTCGATTATGGAAAATTCTACGAAGGCTTTTGTGAATTAAAACAAAGAGATGTGCACGACGCCGATGCATTAAAAATATGGTATCAAAAACGCATCGACAGCGAAAAAGTGTCGAAGTCAGGAGAACTTTCTCCGTTCAGGCTTCTTTGGTCCTCTTTTGAAGGTAATATTTACATACATAAACGCCTTACTTTTGCATTGTCGATTTGAGATTGAATCAGCGATTGAAACAATTTTGTGTCCGAAGGCAAAATCTACAATCGTAAATCAAAAATCAACAATTATTTTACGCATTTTTTGCAAATATAAAATTTTCATTTACCTTTGCCGCTCGAACAAACAGGTTGCGAAGGGTGTGTTACACCTTTGTCCTGACATATATTTTACGAATCAATGAAGTCGTTTTTTATAGGAAATAAAGAGATCAGATTGCCTATTATTCAGAGAGATATGGGCGTTGAGATTTCGCTTTCGGGACATGTTGCGGCTGTCGCCAACGAAGGCGGAATTGGTGTTATATTATATGCAGGACTGGGGTTTATTCACAGACAAACTCCCGGCGATTATCTCCGGAACTGTATTTTGGGACTTAAAAAAAGAAATGCGAATAGCAAGAGAGAAATCTCAGGGAGTGATAGAATAGCAAATATAAAAAGAAGAGTTTGCTATCACAAGACAATAATTTGCAGTAAAAATTAACTGCATCGAAAACAGAAAAAAATGATGACATTTAAAGAGTTAAATATTTCAGAGCCTATATTAAAGGCATTATCAAGTAGAAATTATGTGAAGCCTACTCCTGTTCAGGAGCAGGCAATACCGGTCGCTCTTCGCGGATGCG
>JAISXV010000218.1 GCA_031270335.1 Prevotellaceae bacterium
CTCTCGGCGACCTGCTGTTCGCTACAATAATGTGATAAAACGGATAACCTTTTTTTCCGTGTCTGGCTAATCTAATTTTTACTGCCATAAAATAATCATTATCAAGTTAATAAACTTACATCCCTTATCTCGTAAGGGTGTGCAAAGATAAACATAAATTTATTATTACAAAAAAACATTTGTACCAAAGACAGAAAACACAAAGCAACTTGTTGTTCTCATCAGTACAAAATCATTTTGCAAAACACTACCGACGAAAAAACAGTTAATCTTTACTTAGGAGCAAACCGGAAGACAATGTTCCAGATAAAGAAAATAAAGTTTACTTATATACCGTTAATTAATTATATTGTACACGGAATTACTCGCCCAAAATTAGATATATCTCTTTCTCCGTTAAATCAATAAGTTTGGCTATCTGCTTACTACTCATCTTAGACTCATAAAGACGTTTAATTAGTTTGACTTGCTCCTCGCGTCTGCCCTCTTGTCTGCCCTCGCGTCTGCCGATTTCGATACCTTCCTGTTTAGTAATACCTAAGGCATCAACAACATCTTCATACTCCAATACACTTTGTTTATATGCTCTCATTTCGTTTACTTTTAAATTTTCTATTCTCGTTATTTCATATAACATTCGTAAAGATTCATCGTCCTTCATCGATTCAGGACATTCCGAAAATTCTTCTATGTGCCCTATGGAAAGAATCCATTTTTCTGCCAAGTCGATTAATTCTTCCAATTTTTTTTTGAACTTTGGCAATTCGATTATTATAAGTTTATATTTGTCGCTATAAACCAACTTTGCCCGTTCTCTTATTAATCGTACCGTTTCCATCGCTATGTCCTCAGCCACCTTTTCTTTAAACATGACAAAATCCAGAATTGCTATTACATAAGCGCCATCTACTTCATACTCCCATTCGGTCTTGACTTCTTCGCCCTTTTCGTTGGTTGTTATTACTAATCCTTTGGGTATCTGTTTGAGTAGAAGATGACTCAAATAAAACAACAGGCGTTCGGCAAAATGAGTTTGCGGAGCTATCTGCATCTCAATTACAAAATGTTTCCCATCCGACATCTTTGCAAAAATATCATAAGTCGCTTTGCGAATTGAGACGCGATGTCCCAATTGCTCCGGCGGTAAATATTGTATGTCCAATATTTTTTCGGGCAACACATTCAAAGCATTCAAAAAAGATATTAAGATCTCTTTATATCCAAATATTTTCCTGAATGCATAATCTGTCTTTATATTCATAAAAACTCCTGCACCCATGGATTTAAGTTCTTTATCTTTTTTATTTTTCCCGCTTTTTTTACTTTTTGCCATTTTCGTATGAAATTTTATGCAAAGTTAAGTAATTATTTACAAATGTACCATTAAATCCCTAATCCATCTGAAAACGACGAAGTAACAGCTTTTTTCTGAATAATACGCGAATACGGCGGAACACTGTTGACCTGCCAGATATTACCTCCGATAATAGTGTGATGACCAATGGTTATGCGTCCCAAAATCGTAGAATTTGAATATACAATCACATAGTCTTCAAGTATGGGATGCCGCGGAACATTCAGCGGTATCCCTTTATCATCCAATTTGAATCCTTTGGCGCCAAGAGTAACGCCCTGATACAGCCGTACATGATTCCCGATAATGCAAGTTTCGCCGATTACAATTCCCGTTCCGTGGTCGATGCTGAAATATTCGCCGATTTTTGCTCCCGGATGTATGTCGATACCCGTCGAAGAGTGGGCTAACTCTGTGATAATGCGAGGTAATACGGGTATTCCCATTATCAGCAGTTCGTGAGCGACACGGTAGTTAATCATCGCACGGATAGCCGGATAACAGAATATCACCTCCTCGTGATTTGTGGCTGCGGGGTCGCCGTCGTAAACAGCCTTAACGTCAGTGGATAACATACGTTTGATTTCCGGCAATTTGCCGATGAAAGTCGCCGTCAATTCCGACGACAGTTTTTCCATATCGTCCGGATTATTACTGTTAGGAAAACATATACTCGTATAAATCTGCTCATTGAGCAAAGCGTATAACTTTTCGATATACTGGACGGTGTAATATTTGCGGTTATCGTCGTTTATTTCCGCATCGCCGAAAAATCCCGAAAACAGAATGGATTTCAAGAGATTAACTATTTCCTCAATTCTGTTGACATTCGGCAACAGATGTTTCGGTTTCGGGATATGTTTATATTCATCCGCCTCATTGTAAAGCAGATTGTTAACTGTCTTTTCCAAAGTATCGTCCAATCCGTTCATCGTTTTATCACATTAATCGTTTTCTTTTGTCTTACAGCCAATATAACGCTCAGAATAACAAGTCCGAACAACAAAATGTAACCTGTCCATGCGATATTTTCGGTAATCCTGTACGATTTGGGGTCGAAATGAAATTCTACAACATGTTTGCCTGCCGGAATCAACAGGGCGCGCAGAATGTAGTTAGCACGAACAAAATCAACCTTTTGCCCGTCGATAGAAACATGCCAGCCTTTCGGATAATATACTTCGGAAAATACCGCAAGTTTTTCGGCGTCGGCGTTTGTTTCGTATATCAACTTATTCGGCTGATATGATGTGAGTTTTATCGAAGAATTATCAAGAACAGCGCTATCGGCTGTCTGTCCGCCGACTTTAAATTCAAACTTTTTTAACTCTTCTGTTTCGAAACGTTCGTCGATGACAGCGGTTTTTACCGGATTGATATCTGCCAGAGCAGCAATCTCTTCGTCGGCATTTTTCACCCATTTTATTTCATCAACAAACCAGGCGTTGCCCAGAGCGTTGGGATTGCGCAACAATTCCGGAACATTGTTTTGTCCGGGCAGGATAATGTACTTGGTATTGAGCATATTAAACACATCGAAATATTTCGTTCCCAACAAAGACTTTACATTTGCGGGAGTTACTCTGCCCAGATAACGTTCGATAATATCCTGATAGCGACGCAATTTTGCTCCGTGATAACCTCCTACGGATTTGTGATAGAACGAAGTGCTTCCGTCGTTAAACGGACTGACCGACAGATTATAAACACGATAATCGAGGTCTTTATCTTTCAGGATTTCTTCGTCAATTGGCGTTTTCGGGATAATATCCGTTGCCTGTACTTTTTTTGGTTTGAAATCTTCGGCGCTGAGATACCGCTTGTTGACCGCCCACATATCGACTAATGTCAACGCAATGACCGCCACAAGAAACGGTTTCAGACTGAGTTTTTTCTTGCTGTACAATAACAGGAACGCCACTCCGATAGCAATGATTATCAGACTGCGCCACGCATCGGCACGGAAAATCGAAATCCGGACATTCTCCATAATTTCCGTCATTTGCGAAACAAGAACAGACATTTGCGGATTTTTTGCCGCTTCGCCGAACATTTGCATTTCCTGTTGGCTGAAAAAGCTTAAAAACAGCGTCGGAGCAACGATAAACAATAACACAAGTCCTCCCGTCGAGGCAAGACTGAGATAAAACGCTGAAAAATCTGATTTTATGCCTTTAATACATACTTTTTCCTTTAATACAGAAGGATTTTCGACGATTTCTTTCAACGCAAGTATAGCCAGTATTGGTATGCACAGTTCGGCAACGACCAGAATAGACGACACCGCCCGTAACTTGTTGTAATACGGCAAATAATCGAGGAACAGATTCGTGAGCCACATAAAATTATGCCCCCACGAAAGCATAATCGACATAACCGTGGAAATCAGCAATACCCATTTAAACCAGCCTTTGACAATGAAAAGCCCAAACACAAACAGAAAAACGATAAAAGCGCCGACATACACCGGTCCCGATGTGAATGGTTGATCTGCCCAGTAAGTATTTGAGCTGGCGACTTGCTGGACAAGACTGTTCTTTGCCCGGTTGTCGAGACGGGAATTGTTCTGTACCAGCGATACGATTTTTTTCGCTGCTTTTTCATCATTGCCCATATATCCCGAAGCGCCGCCTTTGGCATTGGGTATTAACAGAGTAAACGTTTCGCCGATTCCATAACTGTAATCTGTAACGTAACTGCGGTCGAGACCTCCGGAGGTTTTATTTTCCGCATTATCAGTCAATTCCGAGCCGCCGCGTATCGAATATTTACTGTAATCGTAAGTATGATACAGATTGGTAAGATTCAAAGCAAAGGCAATTGCCCCTGCCGACACAAATATTGCCGTCGCCTTAAAAAAGCGGGCTAACTGCTTGTTTTTATAGCTGTAAACAAACTGTCCGATAATATAAACGCCTATCATCATCGCAAAATAAAATGTCATTTGCGGATGATTGGAAAGGAATTGCAGCGCTAAGTAAATTGCTGTAACCGAAGCACCAAGCCAGTATTTTCCACGATATGTCCAGATTATTCCGGCAAAGGTCGGGGGGATATACGCCAGCGTCATGACTTTCCAGATATGCCCCGCTTCGATAATGATAAAGAAATACGAAGAGAAGGCGTATGCAATAGCGCCGAAAACAGCCATCCAGACATTGAATTTCAGAGCGATAAACAACAGAAACGCTCCGAAAAGAAGTGAAAACAAGAGACCCGCCGGCGAAGGTAAATACAGAAATGTCACATTTCTGATATGTCCAAGCAATTGGTTACTTGGACCTCCCGGCGAAATCTGATATGTCGGCATCCCTCCAAACAGCCCGTTTGTCCAGAAAGTTTTTTCTCCGGTTTCTTTGGCGAAATTGCTGGTTTCCCTGCCGATACCCATACCCGTAACGATATCATGCTGATACAGGGATTTGTTTTGGAAAATTTCGGGTACAAAATAAGCCATTGAGATAACCACGAATATTACAATCGCCCCAATATAAGGGACATAACTTTTTAAAGATATATTTTTCATACACATATATTATACATTCTTAAATTTTCATTTTGTGCTTTTTTTACATATATTACATTTTTCAAATTGCAAAGGTAATACAAATATTTGATTTCAACATTTAGATAGTGCAAAAAAATAATTTTTTGAAAATTTAATAAAATTTAACACTAAAAAAAGTATCACTAAATAAAAAATGAGTAACTTTGCGGCGTAGTAATTTAAAGTAATATTAGTGTAATGATATGAAAAAGATTGGATTAGCATTATTTATTGTGTCGCTGTTGTTTACTTCGTGCGACGAAAAATACAAAGAAGAGAAAGGTCAAGCCTTCGAAGGAACGTGGGCGCTTGTTGAATCTTATGTTGATGGAGCGAAAATTTCTCGCAAAGCGAGTTTTTTTACAGCGAGGGAATTTGAAGGCGAAAATCTTCTGTTGTTTTATTCCGGAGGGCGTTATGATTCTTCGTTTTTCTACCGGGTGCAGGATAACAACCTGTTTGTACGCCGTGTTAAGGATTTGGTTGACGTTATTGAATACTACATGTTAGATTCTAATGGCGATACAATTACGTACGAAGGCGATGATGGGAAAAAATATCCGAAAATCTATCGTACGACTAAAGACGAGTGGGATTCGCAATGGAAATTTGACGCATCGGGAAAAATCATAATCGACACCATCGTCGAAGTTCAAAAACCCATATATCCCCAGACCGGGTTAGTGGAGGAAAAATATTACGGTACATATTCGTTCAACGAAGGAGCGCAAATGACATTGACCATAAACCGTTATTCTTATAATAGAGAAACTAGCACTCCGGTAATAACAGACCTGCCGCCCAGAAGAGAGATATATTTACGTCCTGAAGAAAAAGAATAAAAGGATGTTTGTTTTCCATTTTGTGTCCGGCGTTTTTCGTTTTTTGAAAAAAAATCGGGAAGCGTTGGACTTTTATTTATCAATAAATCAATCATATCGAATAAAAAATAGAAATTGATATTGTTGTTTTCCAAATTTTTATTACCTTTGCGCTCAATTTGAATATTTGATGAGATTGTTTAATAAATATTGTGTATCAGATGGAAGGTCCAAGAGTATTGTTTGTTAGCTCAGAAATTTATCCGTATTTGCCTGAGAGTCCCATTTCGAATGTATGTCAGCAATTACCGGCGGCAATTCAAGACAAAGGCTTCGAAATCAGAACATTTATGCCGAAATTCGGCTGTGTCAACGAACGGCGCAACCAGTTGCACGAAGTCATTCGTCTTTCGGGTTTGAATTTGATTATTAACGACGCCGACCATCCTCTGATAATTAAGGTCGCATCAATATCGGCTGCAAGGATGCAGATTTATTTTATTGATAATGAAGACTATTTCCAACGGAAAACGCTGTACAAAGACGAAGAGGGAGAATGGTTTCCCGATAACGACGAACGTTCAATATTCTTTGCCAGAGGCGTTTTGGAGACTGTTCGCAAACTTCGCTGGTCGCCGGATATTGTCCATTGTCACGGCTGGTTTTCGTTCCTGCTGGCGCTTTACATGCGCAGGTCGTTCAAAGACGACCCTTTGTATGCCGATTCCAGAATTATCCTGTCGCTGTACGACGAGCCGACGCCGGAAGCATTTGACGAAAATTTCAAGTACAAAGCCATGAACGATGGCGTCAAAAACAAAGATTTGGAAACGATGAATGAACCCACATTCGAAAATATGGTCAAAATGTGTATCAGTCATGCCGACGGAATTATTGTGGCGGAGCCTGATTCGAATGAGAAATATATCGAATATGCTCTTGAAAACAAGAAACATATACTCGAATATCAGTCGCCGGAAGAGTATATTGACAAATATGCGGATTTCTACAGATTAGTTGCTAAAAGAAGAAAAAAGAATAAAGATATAACCCCAAATGGAAAGTGAACAAAATCACCCGGAACAAAGCAAAAAAGACAGTATCGTCGCAATGCTGAAAGAGAAATCGGCTGTCAAACAGTTGGTTTTCGACAATACGTTCGAAACGTTTTCGACGCTGAAAGACGTGTTGCATGAATTGATTAACGATATAAACGACGAAATCCTCGACACCGACAGAAGAATCAAACTTGATTACAGGGACAGAGGAAAATTCGAGGCAGAAGCAAAAATCGCCGAAGACATACTGATTTTCAGTATGCACTCCAACGTTTTCGAGTTCGACAGAGACCATTTATTGTGGAAAACTTCATACCTGCAAAAAAACCGTCTGAACTCGTACTGCGGAATCATCAGCATCTACAATTTCCTCTCCGATTCGTTCAGGTACAACAGAATAAACGACTTGGGATACCTTATCGGACGAATATTCATCAATCGCGAGAAACATTTTTTCGTGGAAGGCAAACGGCAAATGAACTGTCTTAACAACTTTTCGTCGCAGGTAATTGACGAGAGCGAAATCAAGACAATCCTCGAAAAAGCAATACATTACGCTCTGCATTTCGACCTGCTGACGCCGCCTTACGACACTGTCAAAATAGCGACAGTCGAGCAGTTGAACGCAAAAATCGAAAACGGCAAATTGCAAACAGGTAAACGTCTGGGATTCAGATTTGAATCGGACGATATATTATTATAAATATTTATTTTATTATGGATTATAATACTCAAAGAAAAAAATTGGCGTTACCCGAATACGGTCGCTCTATTCACAAAATGGTCGATTGGGTTACTACAATCGAAAACCGTAACGAACGAAACAGGCAAATACGTGCTGTTATTGCAGTTATGGGAAACATGAATCCCCATTTAAGGGACGTAAACGACTTCAAACACAAACTGTGGGATCACGTTCACATAATGTCTGATTTCAAAATTGATATCGATTCCCCGTACTCGATTCCGACAAGGGAAAGTTTTAATACTCCGATACATACAATCCCATACGCTTCGGAACCGATTAGAGTGCGGCATTATGGACGGAATATTCAAATGATGATTAACACAATGGCGAATTCCACCGATTCCGAACTCAAGGAAAAGACGCTGGTTATGCTCGCCAATCACATGAAAAAATCGTATGTCACATGGAATAAGGAAACTGTGAGCGACGATATTATTTTCAGAGACATCGAATATCTGTCGGGCGGACGAGTAAAAATCCCCGCAAATATGAAGTTAGCGCCGGCATACAATCTGAATACCAGCGCAATCTCCCCTGCTCCTGCAAAAGGCAGCAACGTCGGCAAAAAAGTGAAAAAGAAAAGGTAACAACGAACGCAATGGCAACTTTCGAAGTAAAAGGAGGATTCTCCTTAACCGGAGAGATTGTGCCGCAGGGGGCAAAGAACGAAGCGTTGCAAGTTCTTTGCGCTGTGTTGCTTACCGAAAATAAGGTTATCATCGAAAATGTGCCTTCGATTCTGGACGTCAACAGTATGATTGAACTGTTGGTTGAGATGGGCGTCGTCGTCGAAAAAATATCGGAAACGACATACTCTTTTGAGGCGAAATCAATTGACCTCGAATATCTTCAAACTCCGCAGTTCCGGAAAAAAGCGACGGCATTGAGAGGGTCGATTATGATTGTCGGACCACTGCTGGCGCGTTTCGGAAAAGCGTTTGCTCCGAAACCCGGAGGCGATAAAATCGGTCGCCGTCGTCTTGATACTCACTTTATTGGCTTCCAAAATCTCGGCGCAAATTTCGAATATGATGCGACTACCAAGTTCTACAAAGTCGAAGCGCTGAACTTGCAGGGCGCCTACATGTTACTCGACGAAGCCTCAGTGACAGGCACAGCAAATATCATCATGGCGGCAACGCTTGCAAAAGGCGTCACAACAATCTATAACGCTGCCTGCGAGCCTTATATACAGCAATTGTGTAAGATGCTGGTAAGAATGGGCGCAAAAATACAGGGTATCGGCTCTAACTTACTGACTGTCGAAGGTGTAGAGCGGCTGTCGGGAACTGTCCACAAGATTTTACCCGACATGATTGAAGTCGGCAGTTTCATCGGAATGGCGGCGATGACGGAAAGCGAAATCACTATCAAAAACGTGTCGGTGAACGATTTGGGGATTATTCCCGCTCAATTCAAACGACTGGGTATAGACCTCGAAGTCTGTGACGACAATATTTTCATTCCCAAGCAGGAAACGTATGAGATTGAGAGTTTTATCGACGGGTCGATAATGACAATCGCCGATGCGCCCTGGCCCGGTCTTACTCCCGACTTGCTCAGCGTTTTCCTCGTTGTGGCGACTCAAGCCAAAGGAAGCGTGCTGATTCATCAGAAAATGTTCGAAAGCCGCCTGTTTTTCGTTGACAAACTGATAGATATGGGCGCGCAAATCATACTCTGCGACCCTCACAGAGCCACAGTCATCGGTCATAACAAAAAAATAAAACTCAAAGCCACAATGATGACTTCGCCCGATATTCGCGCCGGCGTCGCCCTGCTCATTGCGGCAATGTCGGCAAAAGGGACAAGCATTATTCACAATATCGACCAGATAGACAGAGGATATTCCCGAATCGACGAGCGTCTCAATGCTTTGGGCGCACAAATCAAACGAATAGAAAATTGAAACAGACATTATCATCTGCTGTTCCCGACTTTAGAAAAGTGTGGGCAGTGTCGCTACCTGTGATGTTGAGCATGCTGGCTCAGAATATTATCAGCGTTACCGATACGGCGTTTATGGGACGCGTCGGCGAAATCGAACTCGGCGCGGCGGCTATCGGAGGAGTGTATTTTCATGTGCTGTTTATGCTCGGTTTCGGATTTGCTACAGGTATGCAGATTCTGATTTCGAGACGAAAAGGCGAAAATAATCTCTCGCAGATAGGTCCGGTCATGGAAACGGGATTGTTGTTTCTGTGGGCGTTGGCGGCGATACTTATTGTTGCCGCACAATGGCTTACGCCGAGTATCATGCCTTTGGTCATCAGTCACGAAAGTCTTTTGCAGCCGTCGATTAATTTCCTGAATATCCGTGTGTACGGACTGATTTTTGTTTTCGTAAACGTGTCGTTCAGGGCGTTCCACGTGGGGACAACCAACACGCGTCCACTCACTTACGGCTCAATAATCATGGCGGTGACAAATGTCGTTCTCGATTATCTGCTGATATTCGGGAAAGCGGGTTTTCCGAAAATGGGACTCGAAGGCGCCGCTCTTGCATCGGTCATTTCGGAGGCAGTCGAAGCAGTGTATCTGATTGGATATAACTCGCGTACGAAAATAAGAAAGATGTACCAACTGTTCTATTTCCGTAATGTGAATTTCCGTCTGTTGAAACATACGCTTAATATTTCGATATTTGTCATGCTGCAATACTTTATTTCGCTGAGTACCTGGTTTATCTTCTTCATTGTCATCGAAAAGACGGGCGAACAAAATCTGGCGTCATCGAATATTATTCGCAGCATATACGGTTTTATCACTATTCCCGTGTGGGCGTACGCCGCCGTAACAAGTTCATTTGTAAGTAATGCCATCGGCGCAGGTCGCACGGAACAGGTTACTGCAATTATCGCCAAAATAGTCAAAATCAGTTTCATCACTTCGCTGATCATCACGTTGTGTACGGGCGTTCTGGCTCGACAGGTGTTGATGATTTACACTGATAATATGGAACTTGTCACGCTGTCGCTGTTGTCGGTGTATGTGATTCTTATCGCCAATATTGTGTTTTCGTGCAGTTGCGTCACTTTTAACGGCGTGAGCGGTACGGGTAAAACTAAAATCGCAATGTTTATCGAAATAATCTCACTGGTATTCTACATGATAGCGCTATATCTGCTCGTCTATTATTTCCCCGACAATGTGGCGTCTGCATGGTTCTCGGAATTTGTTTACTGGTCAGGATTATTGATCCTGTCGCTGCTGTATCTGAAATTCGGAAAATGGAAACTCGGGGGGTTAGGGTATAAAAAGACAAAGGACACAAAATTCTTCTTTTGTGTCCTTTGCATAAATCTTTGCGTTAAAAAAATCCTTACATTTTTTTTGCGCTGTTGCGATACACCCAGTTTCCGAAATAAGCGATGACAATGAAACAAATCAAAGGCAACACAAACGAAAACCGTACCGATGATAACCAGCTGCCGAACCAGTGAGCCTTGTCAATCAGCAAACCTTGCAAGGGAGGCATCACGCAACCGCCGCCGATAGCGAGTATCAATCCCGCCGACGCCAATTTTGCTTCGTCGCCCATTCCTTTCAGCGCAATACCGTATATCGTCGGGAACATCAGCGACATACACGCCGATATGGCCACAATCGAGTACAACCCGACTATACCGTGAATAAAGATTGCGCCTAAGGTACAGGTTATACCGCCGATAGCAAGCGTTGTCAACAATATGCTCGGCTTGATGTATTTCAGTAAAAATGTACAGATAAAACGGCTTGTGACAAATATCCCCATTGCCACCATATTGTAACCCTGCGCCGTTGTCTTCGACATGCCGAGTTCGAGTTCGGCATATTGAATGATAAATGTCCAGACCATAATTTGCACACCAACGTAGAACGCCTGCGCAACAACCGAAAAAACATAGCGCTTGTTCTTAAACAGGTTTTTCACCGTTTGCCCGACAGTATAAACGCCCGAATTGGCAGAAACGGTCTTTGGCAATCGCGATACAAGAAACAGGATGAAAAAGCAAAATACCACTCCGCCAAGCAACAAATACGGCAAACTCACCGTATCGAGGTCTGCCTGCTGGATTTGCAACAAAGCCGCAGGGTCGGTATCCTGTAACGAAAGTCGTTCCACTTCGGTTTCCTTATTCAGTCGGGCGAGGATAAATTCTTTGGCAATCAACATTCCCGTCAACGAGCCGATGGGGTTAAACGCCTGCGCAAAATTCAGTCGTCGGGTAGCGCTTTCGTCGGGTCCCAACGACAAAATATATGGATTCGACGTTGTTTCGAGAAATGCCAGTCCGCAGGTCATCACAAAATAGGCGATAAGGAATGCCCAGAACAGCATGGCATTACCGGCGGGAATAAACAAAAAGCATCCGACGGAATATAATCCAAGTCCGACGAGGATACCTTTCTTATAATTGTATTTCCGGATAAACAGCGCGGCAGGAATTGCCATGAAACAGTATCCGCCATAAAAAGCAAACTGCACCAGCGAGCTTTCGAAGTTTGAGATCAGCAGGATATTCTTGAACGCCGCAACCATCGGGTTCGTGATGTCGTTGGCAAAGCCCCAGAGCGCAAAAAGCGAAGTGATCAAAATAAAGGGGAAGAGGTAGTTCTGTCCGTTCAGCTTAAACATCGAACCGTTTTGCTTACTTTTTTGGTCGTTTGCACGCATATTTTTCGATATACTAAATATGTTTTATTCGAGAACCAGTTCGATTGCCAGTTCGTTGGCGTCGTCAGGCCGGTTCCTTCGTTATTTTTTATACAGCGGCCCGTAGGCTTGACATGCTCGGAAGTCGGCGCTTTCCTTATCCATGCCGAAGGCGTTCCATGCCGCCGGCCGGTAAATTTTTTCTTCCGGTACGTTGTGCATGCATACCGGGATGCGCAGGATCGACGCCAGCGTAATCAGTTCGGCGCCGATGTGTCCGCCGTTGATAGCGCCGTGGTTGGCGCCCCAGCAGTTCATCACGGCATACACGTCCTTGAACGGGGCGGTAGCGGCCAAGCGGGGAACAAACCAGGTAGTAGGCCAGCCCTTGTCGGTGCGCTCGTCCAAAATCCGGTGCGATTCGGGGTCGATGTCGGCCGTCCAGCCTTCGGCAAGTTGCAGCACAGGGCCTAACCCTTTGACCAAGTTCAGGCGCACCATGGTGCAGGGCATCCCGCCGCGGGTCAGGAATTTGGACGAGTAGCCGCCGCCGCGGAAATATTCGCGGTTGGCCGGCATCCACGTGGTAGCGTCGAGACAGGCGTTGGCTTCGGCGTCGGATATTTCCCAGAAGGGTTTCATCGTGGGACGGCCTTCCGCGTCGTTCTGGCGGCCGGTGCCGTCTAACGAGGCCGCGCCCGAATTAATCAGGTGAATCATCCCGCCGGCGGCGAGGCCGGTGGCTTTTTTGCCGGTTACCCGCTCAATGGCTTCCGGGCTCCAGTAGGTACGCACGTCGGCAAAGATGGAGGCCGTGTTGGTGAGCAGGTGCCCGAACAGCATGGCCGTGCCGTTCAGCGCGTCGTTTTCCGTAGCTAATATGTAGGGGGCGCGCACGCCGTTCCAGTCGAACGAGGAGTTGAGGATGGCTTCGGTGAAGTCGCCGTTCGGGTAGAAGTCCGTCCACTGACGCTGTCCCTGGAAGCCGGCGGCGATGGCGTTGTATCCGAGCGCTTCTTCGCCAAAGCCCAAGTCCTTCAACTTGGGGTTTCCCACCATCAGGTCGCGCACAATCAATGTCATTTTGACGATAAACTCCCAGTCTTTGGCGCTCGCTTCCGGCGTTTTCACCAGGTCCGGGCGGTTGATGACGTCTTTCCCCTGTTTGCAGCGGTCTTTCGCCCAGGCCAGCGCCCGTTTGTACTCCTCCTTGTCGTAGATGCCTTCGGTCATCCGGCGGATGATTTCCACCTCGTCGATGCCCTCGCAACGCATGCCGAGGTAGTCTTCAAAGAAATCGGTGTTAACAATCGACCCGGCGATGCCCATACACACGGCGCCAACCGAAAGGTACGACTTTCCGCGCATGATGGCCGCCGCCAGCGCCGCTTTGGAGAACAGCAGCAGTTTTTCCTGCACGTCGGCCGGGATTTCCGTGTCGGTGCTGTCGCGCACGTCGCGCCCGTAAATGCCGAAGGCGGGCAATCCCTTTTGGGCGTGGCCGGCCAGCACAGCAGCTAAGTACACGGCGCCCGGCCGTTCGGTACCGTTAAATCCCCATACCGCTTTGATGGTGTGGCCGTCCATGTCCATGGTTTCGCTGCCGTAGCACCAGCAGGGCGTTACGGTGATGCTCACCCCCACGCCTTCGCGTTGGAACTTTTCCGCGCAGGCGGCGCTTTCGGCCACGCGCCCGATGGTGCTGTCGGCAATCACGCATTGCACGGGCGTCCCGTCGGGATATTTCAGGTTGTTGGTCAGGAAATCGACCACGCCCTTGGCCATGTTCATGGTTTGTGTTTCAAGCGACTCCCGCACGCCGCCCATGCGTCCGTCAATCGTAGGACGAATGCCGATTTTCGGCCATGCGCCCCGGTATCTGTTTGTATTCATAAAGGTAAATTTTTTAGTCAATGTTTTTTTGACAAATGTACCGATATAATACTGAATACAATATCATTATTTTAACAAAATCATAACACTATATTAATATTTAACATGCCGGAACAGGGATATTATCGGAAATTTTGGTACATTTACGTTTTGTTAAAAGAAATATGTCTGACTTTCCGAAATTAATATTGCTGAATGTCGGTTACTCGGAATTGAACGCCGATTGGAACTGGAAACAGGTGTACAGCCCTTTTGCCCGCATTTATTATGTGAAGGACGGCGGTGCAAGGACGAAAATCGGGGGCAACACGTATGCGTTGAAGCCGCATCACTTGTATTTGACGCCCCCTTTCAGCTTGCACGACGACGAGTGTGACGGTTATTTTGCGTTGTTTTATATCCATTTTTTCGAGAAGGCCATCAGTAAAGAATCTATTTTTGATACCTACGATTTTCCGGTAGAGGTAGAAGCGTCTCCTTTGGATTTGTCGTTGATTGAAACGTTGATGCGGATAAATCCCGGCCGGGCGTTGCAGCATATCGACCCCAAACTGTATGACAACCCGCCGACGCTCTTCCGGTACATGGCGGCCAGCAACCGGACGCCGCTGCATGCCATGATGGAAACACAGGGCATTTTGTATCAGTTGGCGTCGCGGTTTTTCAAGGCGGCCGCGCTGAAACTGGGGGATAAAGACGTCCGGATAAAAAAGTGCCTGAAGTTTATCCATGAAAACACCGATAAGAAAATAGCCTTGTCGCAATTGGCCGATATTGCCTGTATGAGCGAAGGCCATTTCATTCGCATTTTCCAGAAGGAAATGCAATGTACGCCGGTGAGATATATCAACCTGAAGAAGATAGAAAAGGCGCAATTCCTGCTGCTCACCACCGACTTGTCAATCCGGGATATTGCGATGGAGTTGTCGCTCGA
>JAISXV010000006.1 GCA_031270335.1 Prevotellaceae bacterium
GGATAGATACTGCCTCGTTGACAGTGAAAGATACCTGCGTCGTCGGTTATCAGCCGGAAGAAATGGTGATTGTCGATAACAAGATATATGTAGCAAATTCGGGCGGATATCGTGTGCCGAACTACGACAATACCGTGTCGGTTATTGATTTGACGACGTTTAAGGAAATAAAGAAGATTGTTGTCGGCATCAATCTTCACCGTCTTGAGAAGGATAATTACGGAAATGTCTATGTAACTTCGCGTGGCGATTACAAGAATATCCGTTCAAATACCTACATCCTCAACACAAAAACCGACATGATTACTCACACCCTGAATCTTTCCGCCGGAGAACTCTGCGCCGCCGGAGATTCGATTTACGTTTACAGCGCCGAATGGAATCATAACTCCGGTCAAAACACTATATCGTATGCAATTATCAATACGCAGACCAAGTCGGTCGTGTCGCGCAACTTCATCGCCGACGGTACAGAAAAGGGCATCGAAATCCCTTACGGCGTCGCTGTCAATCCGGATACGAAAGAGATTTTCGTTACCGATGCAAAGGATTACATCAATCCCGGAACGTTATACTGTTTCACGCCCGACGGTAAGAAAAAATGGGAAGTTACGACAGGCGACATCCCCGCACATATCGTGTTTACAAGAAAAAAGCTGAAAGACAATTAATAATTAACAATTAATAATTAACAATTAATAATTAATATTGAAATAAATTTAGTAAAAATATGAATAGATTAGTTAGATTGAAGTATTTACTTCTGATTATGGTTCCGGCAATGATGTTGCTGTCGTGTTCGAAGAAAGATGACACGCCGCCGCCGCCGGATCCGGGTGTTCCTGCAATTACATTCGCTTTGGGCGATGGGGAACAAAAAGTGAAAATCAGCGAAAGCATAACGCTGACTGCCTTTGTCGAAAACGCTGAAAGACCGGCGTATTCATGGAAAATCGACGGAAAAATTGTTTCTACGGAAAACTCTTTTACCTTCGTCGCCGAAAAACTTGGCGAGCACTTTGCGAACTTTCGCGTGGATGCCGAAAACGGTTCGGCAGAAAAACAGTTGAAGATTTCGGTGTTGGAAACATTGCCGCCGCAGATTACGCTTGGCGCTACTGCGATAGCATACGCCGGCATTGAGAAAGAATTTGTTGCCGAAGCCGACAACGCCGACAACGCCGTTTACTTATGGCGGCTTGACGGTAAAATTGTCAGCGAAACTTCGACCTATGTTTTTAACCAGACAGCATTAGGCAACTATCCGTTAACGCTAAAAGTAACCACAGCAGACGGACAAGACTTTAAAACTATCACCGTAACGGTATTACCCGAACAGTTTCCCGAATTGTTTTTTGACGATGGTCGTTACCGTACTGTTACTAATGCCGGCGATTTGCGGAAGATGACCGTACCGATTGGCAAAAATCTGGTGTTGGCGCCGGTGATTTGCAATATCAGCAACGCTACAAATTTTGTATGGGAAGTTGATGGCGCGCAACAATCGGCTACCGGCGAATATTTTAATTTTACTCCGTCGGCGGAAGGCACATATCTTGTTTCCGTAACCGAACAAAGCACGAACGCAACGACAAAAGTGCAAGTAACCTGCACTCCACCCGAAGGGACATACCGTCGTGCGGGAGGCACAAAAGCGCATGCCACTTTAGCCGTCGATTATGGTCCTGCGCCCGGACAGTTTATCAATTATCAGAAAGGCTCCACCAAAGCCAAGGCAATGCAGGATTTGCAGACATGGTGTACCAACGGCAGCGCATCATATTTTATGATTGGCGCTTATGGCGGATATTACATGCTTGGATTCGACCACAGCGTAACCAATGTGCCTGATAGAGCGGACTTGATGGTTGGCGGAAATGCTTTCGCCGGTTGGTGCGAACCCGGAATTGTGTGGGTGTCGCAGGACGAAAACGGTAACGGGCTTGCCGACGATACATGGTACGAACTCAAAGGCAGCGAAACAGGTAAACCCGAAACAAAACAGCGTTGCGCAATGACTTATTACAAACCGAATGCCCCGAACTCTAATGTCCTGTGGACGGATAATACCGGTCGTGCCGGTTCGGTTGACTGGTTGGGAGCGCATCAGCAACAGTATTACTATCCGATGTTCATAGCGGAAGATTATTATACGCTGACAGGTACTTGTCTGTCTTCGACGGCGGGGATGAGCGGCTCCATAGAAGTCTCGGCATGTTACGAATGGGGATATGCCGACAATATCAGCAGCAATGACAGCCGTCTCAGCTCGCAATTCTGGCTCGAAGACGCCATCCATCTCGACGGCTCGCCGGCAAACCTGCAATATATTGATTTTATAAAAGTACATACTGCAACTACAGGTAAAGGCGCCGCTGTAGGCGAAATATCTACCGAACCCGTCTTGCCTGTTGATTTGAATTTTTAATAATATGAATACAATAAAGATAATAAATATAATGAGACACAAATTTATTTTACTGCTATTGGCGACAGCCTCTGTTTTCGCCTCATGCAAAGAGGAAACGTTTGATGACCCGTTTAACGGATTCGACAGTTATATTACTGCTTTCAGTCTGCAGCAGGGCGAAACGGTGTTCCATGCCGCCATATCCGGAGACCTGATTACTGTTACAGCGCCCGAAGGACTGTCGTTGAGCAACGCTAAAGCAACTGTAAAGTTGAGCGAAAACGCTACTATTTATCCCGATCCTTCCAAAATTACCGATTGGGAAAGTGAGCATATATTTGTCGTTACTGCATACAACAGCGGACAGATTAAGTATAAATATACGATTGAACGCAATGGCATCGCTCACGACGGCACGGTCATTCTTGAAACGCAAGCCGACGTGGATGCGTTCGGACAGCAGGGCATTACCTTTATCGACGGTAACCTGACGATAGGACGCGCTACCGGCACAGATTCCATCACCTCGCTGGCGCCATTGGCAAGCCTGAAAGAGGTGGCATATTCGCTAACTGTTCAGCCAACTTGCGCAATTACCGGACTGGAAGGACTGGAAAGTCTGGAGCGTGTAGGAAACGTATTGAAGTTTGGCGAATTAAAATACCTCGAAATATTGTCGTTGCCGGCATTGAAAACTGCCGGAACCTTAGATGTGCAAAATACTGTTACAATCATTATCGAATTACCCGAACTCACCCGCGTACCAAAGCTGATCAATTTGTATTGTCCGCTTTATCAGTTACAGTTGCCCCGTTTGGAATATACGGAAACACTAACTCTTTCGACCCGCAACAATTCGGGAGCATCGTTGGCTAAAATTTCATTGCCGGCATTGGAAGAAGTAGGCAATATGTCGTTCGGATATTTCAAGAGTGTAGCGAAAATAGAATTTCCGGCGCTGAAAAAGTCGGGCGGATTGATGTGTACGCAAATGACATTGCTGTCGTTTATATATGCGCCGGTTTGGGAAGAAATCATGGGAGAGATTCGTCTTATATCTACTTCGATGGTAGAATTTGGTTTACCGGAACTGAAATACGCAAAATCTATCTATCTCGATTCGCCGGGATTGAAAATAGTGGAGTTTCCGAAACTGACGCAGGCAGGCTCTATCAATATGTATAATTTAACAATGGACGGTTTTACAGCATTACAAACCGTCGAAAGCATTTCTTTAAGCAGCCCAAAAACAGACGGTATATTGAAGTTCCCCGCATCAATCAAAAATATCGGCAATCTTAGCATAGGGATATATGTTACAAGCTATACATTACAGGAAATCAATGTTAAAGGGATAAATATAAACAATTTGCAGATTCAGCAATATGCGATGCCGGCTAAACTTGTGGGCGACGACGTCTTTCATGGAACATTAAGTTTCAATCCGACGTCTTCAGGCAATAATGTAAAGTTTCCACAACTTGAGGGCTTCAGCGAAATCGACTCGTTATATATGACTCCTAATAATATGGATACCATACATATTGCAGGCATCCGTAAAGTCAACAAAGGCTTTAGAATACAGTCGGGTTATTACGGTTATCCCACATTGTTCAAAATCTCCGACCTTGAAGAAACAGGCGGTGACTTTATCATCAATTTACCGTCGATGACGAAATTTGATACGGAAACAATAAGCTTCGACAAACTTAAAAGCGTTGGCGGTAACTTCATTTTTACCGTTGGAACGAAAGGCGCCAAAAACCTTACACTCCCCGAACTGACAAACATCGCAGGCGACTTTAATCTAAGTTCGGGTTATGATAATGCAGGTTTTCGCGGATTTGAATCGTTGGACTTCCCGAAACTGACCGACATAGGAGGAAAATTGACTGTCCATTCGGGAAACACAAATCAAAATAACAGTCAATTGAAGAATCTCAACGGTTTTTCTGCGTTGCGCAATGTAAAAGCAATAGAAATAACCCGTCAGGCAGAACTCGTTTCTTACGAAGGATTGAAAGAAGCGTTCAAATCGCTTGCCTCGCCGGATGACTGGAAAACAGGAAATAATGCTTATAATCCTTCGTATGAGGATTTACAGGCTGATAAATGGAATAACGATTAATAATTATTGTATTAAATATGAAAAGAATAAATATTATAAAAACATGTTTACTGCTAATATTTACAGCAGTGATTGTTGCAGGGTGCAACAGGGAAGAAGAAGAAAGTCCGTTCACGGGCAGCGATAATGCTATAGCTTCTTTTACATTAAAGAAAGACGGCGTTACTTTAAAGGCGTCTGTCATATCAAACGAAATTGTGATTGCGGCTCCCGAACGGTTTTCGCTGACAGCCGCTACAGCCACAGTAATAATCAGCGAAAATGCCGCTATCGAACCCAGTCCGTCAACAATCAGCGATTGGGATGCTACGCATACATTTACCGTTACATCATACAACGGCGCTAAAAATGTCTATTCCTACCGTGTAGAACGTCATCTTGTTTCGCGCGAAGGCGATGTTGTATTGCTCACGCAAGCCGACGTCGATGTGTTTGTTGCGGAACTCGACGCCGACCAAATCAACGGCAGTATCACAATAGGCGCAGCAACCGGACAGGATTCGGTTTATTCACTAACAGGATTGGAACGACTGAAAATTATCACCGGCGGCATTATTATAAATGCTACATACGCAGGCGAAGAAATTACGGTTTTTGAAAATTTGGAGAAAACAGGCGAACTGCGCATCATGGCGAAAAAAGCAAAAACCCTCCGTTTCCCTAAACTTGTTGCTGTACGGTCGGGACTGACTGTTGCTTCTTCTACTAATGGGTATGGAACAAGCGCTTTGTTTAATTCCATCGACTTTCCCGAACTTCTTATTGTTGACAAGGAATTGGGTATAAATTACCTCGACTCGTTGGCGTACCTGAATTTCCCTAAACTGCAAGAGGTTATAGGTACTTTTGCCATACAGGGAAGCTACCAGTCGAGGATACCGAATTTACATTCCGTTAACTTCCCTGCGCTGGAAAAGGTAGGCGGAAGGATTGATCTTAATTACCTCAGAGAAGTAACGTCCATGCACTTTCCGGAACTGACCACAGTGAATGACGTGTTTTATACGTCCTCGCTGGACAAGCTGGAAAGTTTCAACATCCCCAAACTGAAAACAGTGTACGGTGCATTGAGTTTAAGCAGCGGCGCTCTCACTACCATTGATTTCCCCGCTCTGGAAACGCTTACCGGCAGTATTTCGATATCTTCATCGGCAACGCTTACTGCTCTGCTATTCCCAAAACTGGAATCAATAGGAAGTTTGTCGTTATCGAATTTTTCAAACCTTGAAACTCTGCAATTTCCCAAGCTGAAATACATCAGGAACGAACTGACGTTACAGTCGTTGAAGTTCACTTCCCTCAGTGCATTCAGCGCTGTGGACAGCATAGGCGACAGAATATATTTATACAATCTTCCGGAATTGACTTCGCTGTCGGGACTGTCATCGTTGAAAAAAGTAAAAACGATTCTTGCTTACGACATTCCCGAAGTTAAGGAAATAGATGTACGCGGCATAAAAATAAGTACACTGAATATAGATGTTGCCGGCGACGTTACATTGATTGGCGACGACGAGTTTTCCGGCGAGTTGACGTTAAGCATTACAAACGGTAGCGCTGTAACCGGATTCAAAAAAGTTGGCAAAGCAACTATTACCGGTTCTGACGGTATTGTCGAAGTCCCATGGTTGGAAGAAGTATCCGGCTTGCTTGATATACGTGGTAATTACACACAGGAAATGAGTTTGCCCAACTTGCGGTCGACAGGAGGGATAACGCTGGGTTATCTCTACGCGCTGGAAACGCTCAACCTGCCTGAACTTGAGACCATCACAGGCTATACTTCAGGCACATCTACTTTGGGCAGTTTCACATACAGCATGTCGAACAGTCCGACAACTTCATTCACTCTGCCAAAATTGAAAAGCATAGTGGGCGACCTGTCGATTACGTATATCTCACTTGCCGAAGTAATCAGTTTCCCTGCGCTGGAAAACATTACCGGCAAACTCATTATCAGTGGACAGACTTGGGGCGTCAAGGCTGTGATCGCCGACCTGAGCGGCTTCAGTACATTGAAATCTGCCGACGGAGTAACTATTAGCAATCTCCCGGAGCTGAAGAATTTCGAACCGCTGAAGAATGTTGTGCAATCGTTCGTTTCGCCCGGTTCGTGGAACGTAACAAACTGCGGCTATAATCCCAAGTATCAGGATATGCTCGACGGTAAATATTCTAACGAATAATTTTCTTAATAATAACACTGAAATAGCCCCGTGCTACGCCTTCGGCTTGCACGGGGTTACTTCGTCACAATCAGCACAACCCGTTTTGTTCCGATGAGGCACGCTCCCGTATATACGAAGTCGAAACGTTTGTCGCCATTGTAGTCGTAGTCGGCGTCCATTCGGCTTTGAACTTGCCGATGCCGAAGGTAATGTTCGCCATTTCATCCACTGCTATGGCGCTATTATAACTAAAGGTATAACGTATAGCATTTCCGATTTTGTTTTTGTAAACGGTTATTTTAAACAGCGAAGCGAAAGCCACGCCTCCAACATTTTTGACGGGAACGGTGATAATCATCGAATCGGCGCCTGCGTCGTACACGAAAGTCGGCGATGCTGCTATCTGAGCGTCAGGTTTGTCGAGGCATGTCTGTGCCCCGCTCTCTACCGAAAAAATCATCATCAACACTAAGGTTACAATAATCAAATATGTACTTTTCATATAACTGCATTCCAGTTTTTACTCGTCGCTTTCCAATCTGTCTAACGAGTAATTCAATCTTTTCATTGACAGATTTTTACCCATCAGCACGCACATTTCCGAAGCGCCTCCGGGAGTTGATAAATGACCTGTCAGCGCTATCCGTATTATCCACAAAAGCGCTTTTTTCTTCACGCCCGACTGCTCCGACACACGGATATATGTGCCGAATAAAACATCGTTCTCCCAAGTGTCGATTTTTCCCAGTTCGGCGATTATTTCCGGGAGAATATTTTTTGCTGTTTCTTTGGTCGATTTCGAATCCTTGTGGTCAAAAAGAGAGACGTCATAGTTTTCGAAATTGTTAATAAAACCAAGAATATCAGGTATATCCGACACAGTCGATACCCTTGTCTGCAACAACTGACTGAGCAGGACAGTATTGATTTCCGGCGAAATATCTGCATAGTATTTCACAGCCGCCGAATGAAACTCCTGCGCCGGCAATTCCTTTACATATTGCGAATTAAGCCACCGCAACTTCACTTCGTCAAAGACTGCCGACGATTTCGATATCCCGCTGATTTCGAAACTCTCAATCAACTCGCTTAACGAAAACTTTTCGACCTCATTTTTCGGATTCCAGCCCAACAGAGCGACATAATTCAGGATTGCTTCGGGCAAAAAACCTTTCTCCAGAAAATCCTCGAAATTGGCGTCTCCGTGACGTTTGCTCAACTTGTGCTGTTTGTCCTTCATGATGTGCGGAAGATGCACATATTGAGGTATTTCCCAGCCAAAAGATTCGTACAGCAGGTTGTAGTTCGGCGTACTGCTGATATATTCCATTCCCCTGAAAACATGCGAGATGCGCATCAAATGGTCATCGACCACATTTGCAAAATTATATGTCGGAAAACCGTCCGATTTTATCAGTACGTTATCGTGCAATTCTCTGTTTTCGACAGTGATATCGCCGAACACCAAATCCGAAAAAGTCGTCGTTCCGGTTTCGGGAACGTTCTGACGAATGACATACGGAATTCCGGCAGCGATTTTCGATTCGACCTCTTCCGGGCTAAGATGCAGACAATGTTTATCATACTTCCTGTTACCCGAATCGTCTGTCAGCGTTTCGAGCCGTTCTTTCGTACAAAAACAGTGATAAGCATGTTTGCAGGCAATCAGTTTTTTGGCGTATTCGTCGTAAATTGATTTTCTTTCGCTTTGGATGTAAGGACCATATTCGCCTCCGACATCCGGACCTTCGTCGTGCGACAGTCCGGCGAGTTTCAATGTGTTGTAGATCACGGCGACCGCATTGTCAACCAAACGTTCCTGATCCGTATCTTCGATACGCAAGATGAAACGTCCGTTATGTTTTTTAGCAAACAGATACGCATAAAGCGCTGTTCTTAAATTGCCTATGTGCATAAATCCCGTAGGACTTGGCGCAAATCGTGTTCTTATTTCGGTCATAATGAATTATCTGTCAATTTTAAATTCGTATTTCACATTTTTCAGTTCCTCGTTTGCTTTGAGGACTTTTTGCGCCAAATCGGATTTGAATTTCTTGAATTTGCTCATCAGTTCTTCGTCGCTTACTGCAAGAATCTGAACGGCAAGTATTCCGGCATTACGTGCGCCGTCGAGCGCTAC
>JAISXV010000010.1 GCA_031270335.1 Prevotellaceae bacterium
AATCGGCGGATAAAATGGATGGCGAAACAAATTTTCTACTCATCATACACTATTGAATTTTAATTCAAATAACAATGCAAATGTACCACAAAATTATTAATAACAATTTTTATGCCGAATATATTTTTGATATGTCGTAATAATGAAAGGATTGCAATCGCATCAACGAATTAGCACGATTTTTTTCGCCGTCGCAACAATCAAAAAAAGGGAAACAATTAAGGATGATGTGCGAGCGAACATAACGAAATAAAGTTGAAAAGCAAGAATAAATGTTTAAAGAAACTTTCCATTCCCGTTTTCCTGCGCTCACAATCTGAACCACGGGGGGCTATACACATCATTTTCGGAGATTTAGACCTGAAAGGTTTTCAAAACTTTTCAGGTCTGTTACTCCTTTGCATCAGTTACCTTTTATTGGATTTTGTTCTACTACTCTGCTGAGATTATCGTAACCAACGGTCATCCAGTAATATCGCTAACTTTTTTGTAAAAATTTCGTGTCTGAAACGCCCGGGACAGTAACATAAAGGTTTTTTTGTTTCCCTTTTGGGTTAAAAAATAAAAAGAAAAGGGGGTATCCCGATGTTTCCGGATACCCCCAATTTCATGTTAAACCTAAATTTTTAAATACAATTCATTATTTTGCATCTTTACATTGCGCTGCCAAATATGACACAAGCATCCACACGGTTTTTTCCTGCTCTTTGATGTAATCGCTCAACAGACTTACCGTCGCTTCATCGTTGTATTTAGCTGCAATACTTGCTATTGACCTCTCTTTTGCGATAATCGTTTTGTATGAATCCAGAATAGAATTCAGGATTTCGATCTCGCAACTTACGCCTGACACTTCTTTTATCGAAGAGATTTTCAGATATTCCGAAAAATTATTTTCGGGCGTTCCGTCAAGCATAAGAATACGTTCGGCTACCTCGTCAACTTTGTCGGCAAGATAGTCATACTGGTCTTCAAATTTTGCATGTAATGCGAAAAACGCTTTCCCTTTGATGTTCCAGTGAAATCCTCGCATATTTGCATAAAAGATTTGTAAATCAGCTAATAATTTACCCAACTCGGGAACAATCGCTGCTGCTCCCTCTTTCTTAATTCCTGTGTAATCTACAATTGCCATAATATTTTTATTTAATCAATTAATCATATTAAACAAACAACGTTGATAATTGTTCATTTTTTTTGTGATATTTTCACAATTTTTTTTATTCGACTTTTTATAGTACTTTTGCAAAAATTTGTAAAAATTAATGAAATTTTTTTTTGTAACATGCAACGAAATAGCAAGAAATTGCATCTATAGAAATAGCACGCTGATGGTATGGACGAGCAACTTATAAAGGAATGTGTAAAGAAAGACATACGTGCTCAAAAACAACTTTATGAGAGATATGCTCCTCTAATGATGTCTGTATGTTTACGATACGTTAGAGACAAAGATATCGCTCAAAATTTGTTGCAGGACGGATTTATTAGATTGTTTGATAAAATACATACCTATTCAGGGGCAGGTTCTTTTGTCGGATGGATGAGGAAAATTTTTGTCAACACTGCTTTGGAATATTTGCGACATAACGACGTTTTCAAGCACAGTACAAGTATCGATGACGCCTATAATATTGAAAGCGAGGAAGAATCGCCTATCGATAAAATATCGGCAGATGAACTGATGCAGTGTATAACAGATTTGCCGCCCGGATTCCGAACAGTGTTCAATATGTTTGCGATAGAAGGATATACACACGCAGAGATAGCCGAACAACTTGGAATCCACGAAGGAACATCGCGTTCGCAATATGCGAGAGCCAGAATTATGTTACAACAAAAGATTTTGAAATTAATTAAAAAAGGTTGATTGATGTCGAGTGATTTAAACAATGGTTTTGAAAAGTTAGTCCGGAACAAACTCGAGGATCACAGAATTCCCGTAGAGCCGGATAGTTGGAATGCCGTCGAAAAGTCTTTGATCCGTCGCAGAAGGTCGAAGTATCTGTATATTACGACAAGCGTTGTCGCTGCTGCCGCAGTCGTCCTGCTTGTTATTACATTGAATTTGCCCAGCACGGATATTCAACAAAATGACAAAACAACAGTTGAAGTTCCCAAAGATTCGACGCCTCCGGAAAAACAATCCGGACAACAAAATGCCGTTTCCAACACCGAAGCCAAAGAAACAACGCAAGAAACAGCTGCAACACAATCGACTCCCGCCGTGCCTGAATATAGCGCAACGGTTGTAGTTCAAGTTGAAAAACCTGATACAGACACAGATACGGACATCGACACTGATACGGAAGATCCCCCGGTAAGAAAACGGTTAGATGTTGTGTCTAACACCATTTCCGGCGTTTCGATAAGTCTTTCGACTTCGAATAAACTGCAACTTCCAAACAATATGCGTATTGCCGGAACTTTAGACAGGAAAACGGAAGATAAAAAAGATGAAAAGGACAATAACTCCTTGCAGGACAATCAAAAAGATATGACGGCGTACCTTGATAAAACCGAATCGAACAATAAAAAATGGTCTGTGCTAATGAGTTTTGGTGCAGGAAACTATCAAGCGCCGGTCAACAACAAAAATGCCGATTTGGTCATGGCAGCGCCTCTTTTAGCTTCGTCAAATTCTGAAAATTATATCAAAAACAAATATAAAGACGAAATCGGAGTACCTGATAATGCCGGTTCGCAGTACGGACTGCCGTTATCGGCTAAATTTATTGTACGTAAAGACATTAACACCAGATGGGCTATCGAGAGCGGGTTGAGTTATACTTATCTCTCGACCAAATATAAATGGAATAGAAATACGGTGAATCAACAGTTACATTATATTGGAATACCTTTGAACGCAATTTGTTACGTGGTATCACGACCAGCTTGGGACATCTATACTTCGGCAGGAGGAATGGTGGAAAAAGGCGTTTATGCTTCTATCAACCGTAGCGACAACCGTACAACCAAAGCAAACATGAGTGGATTGCAATGGTCTGTAAATGGAGCGGTTGGCGTAACATACAAACTCCGTAAAGGCGTGGGACTGTTTTTTGAACCTCAAATCGGATATTTCTTTGATAACGGTCAGCCCGAAAGTATAAGAACTGCAGGTTCAGTATCTTTCGGACTGGGCATAGGATTAAGATTTAACTTCTGAACTGCCGTCGAAATATCTGATAATCAATAAAATAAAAAATAATTTATTGCCTGTCGTTCATAATTCATATTTTTTTTATACCTTTGCGCTCCCTTTTTGCCGGTTTTTAGAAACGCGGCGTGTAATGGGATCCCACGACAAGAGCCGGGGATTGAGTAGCACGATTAAAGTATTTTTGAAATGAAAAAAATTAAATTAGAAGGAGCAGTGAGAGCCGGTCTCGGAAAAAAAGAGACGAAAAAATCACGTAACGAACAACAAATTCCATGTGTGCTTTATGGCAACGGGATTGAAAATTTACATTTTACAGTATCTGTAAGCAGTTTGAAACCAATAGTTTACACTCCCGAAGCGTTTTTGATCGACTTGGCTGTGTCGGATAAAAACTATGTTGTGGTATTGAGAGACCTACAGTTTCATCCGCTGAGCGACGACATACTGCATGTCGATTTTTTCAATGTCGATGAATCAAAGCCTGTTACAATCGATTTGCCTGTAGTAATGGAAGGTAATTCCGAAGGCGTGAAACAGGGCGGAAAATTGCAGGTTTTAATACGCAAACTGAAAGTTTCGGCGCTGATAAACGACCTCCCCGAAAATCTTGTTGTCAATATCTCAAATTTGGGATTGGGTAAAACAATCTTTGTGAAAGACTTGTCGTATCCCAACATTACGATTTTAACTCCGCCGTCTTCGACCGTATGCCGTGTGAAAGCAACGCGTGCATCTCGTGAACAGACTCCGCAAAAGTAATCGATTCATGATAGTTTGTTGCCCATAATTTTGTTAAAATGAAATATTTAATAGCAGGTCTGGGTAATATCGGAAAAGAATACGAAAAAACGCGGCATAACGCCGGTTTCGAAATATTGGACGCTTTTGCCAAAGCGTCCAATGTCGTTTTTTCGACCAAACGGTATGGCGACCTCGCAGAAGTAAAGTTCAAAGGTAAAACGTTTATTTTGTTGAAACCCAGCACTTATATGAATCTCAGCGGTAATGCTGTCAATTACTGGTTGAAGGCAGAAAATATTCCGCAGGAAAAATTGTTAGTAGCGCTCGACGATTTGGCGCTTTCGCCCGGAACAATCAGACTTAAGGGAAAAGGCAGCGACGGCGGTCATAACGGTCTGAAACACATCAATCAAGTATTAGGCAACTCGAATTACGCCCGTCTGCGTTTCGGTATCGGCAACGATTTTCCGCAGGGCTATCAGATGGAATATGTGCTGGCAAAATGGTCGAAAGCCGAATACGCAGCCCTTATCCCTCATTTCGAGGAAGCTGTCGAAGTGATCAAAAATTTTGCGTTCGCAGGTATCGAACGAACGATGAACGTCTATAACAAAAAGAAAAATATAGATATGAAAACAGATTCACAGTTGCCGGTTTTAGAATAGCGGTAATTTTCTGTCTTTTTCGGATAGTATCAGTGATGATTCCGGCAATTGCCAGTCGATTGACAGGTTTGGGTCGTTGTATAATATTCCCGATTCGTTTTCAGGAGAATAGAGATTATCGACTTTGTAAGCGAAAACCGTATCGTCTTCCAAAACTACGAAACCGTGCGCCATTCCTCTTGGCATAAACAATTGCAATTTATTGTCGCCGGTCAGTTCTATCGAAAAATGTTTTCCAAAAGTCGGCGAATCAGGACGTATATCGACAATGACGTCTAAAACCATTCCTTTAATCACTCTAACTAATTTAGCCTGAGCATATTCGCCTTTCTGGAAATGTAATCCACGCAAAACTCCGGCAGACGATTTCGATTCATTGTCCTGAACAAAATTTATGACGCCGATATTTTTTTCAAATTCTTTTTGGTTGAACGATTCGAAAAAATATCCTCTTGAATCTCCGAAAACTTTAGGTTTCAGTAAAAAAGCGCCTTTAATGAAAACTTCTTCAAACTCCATCACTACAATTTTCTCTTTATCTCAATCTGTTCGTAAGCCTCAATCATGTCGCCGACTTTTATATCGTTGAAATTCTCTATATTAAGACCACATTCGTATCCCGAAACCACATCTTTTACATCTTCCTTAAACCGTTTAAGCGAACCCAGACCGCCTGTGTAAATGACTATGCCATCGCGTATTATCCGCACTTTCGAGTTTCGAACTATCTTTCCTTCACGGACGATACAGCCTGCTACCGTTCCTACTTTTGTGATTTTGAACGTTTCAAGCACTTCGACAGTAGCGGTTATTTCTTCCTTCAGTTCGGGAGCCAACATACCTTCGATACCGTCCCTGACTTCATTGATTGCGTCGTAAATAACAGAATATAAACGGATTTCTATCTCTTCCTTTTCTGCCAGTTTGCGAGCTCCTGCCGAAGGACGCACCTGGAATCCAATGATAATGGCGTTCGAAGCGGCTGCCAGCAACACGTCCGATTCGGATATCGCTCCAACCGCACGGTGTATGATATTCACCTGAACCTCTTCCGTTGAAAGTTTTATAAGCGAATCCGACAAAGCTTCCATTGAGCCGTCCACATCGGTTTTGACAACAATATTCAGTTCCTTGAACGAGCCGATTGCGATACGGCGTCCGATTTCTTCAAGAGTGATATGTTTCTTTGTTCGTATATCCTGTATTCTAATCAGTTGTTCGCGTTTATTTGCTATTTCGCGGGCTTCGCGTTCGTCGTCCATGACGTTGAAAGTTTCGCCGGCGGCGGGCGCTCCATTAAGTCCAAGTATTAACACTGGAGTTGCAGGACCGGCTTCTTCCAGACGTTTGCCGCGCTCGTTGAACATCGCTTTCACTTTGCCCGTATATATTCCCGAAAGAACGACGTCGCCTGTCCGCAAAGTGCCGTTCTGAACTAAAAGAGTTGTAACATAGCCTCTTCCTTTGTCCAACGACGATTCGATGACCGTACCGACAGCGTTTTTGTCGGGATTGGCTTTCAAATCAAGAAGATCTGCTTCGAGCAAGACTTTTTCTAAAAGTTTATCTACATTAATACCCTGTTTTGCAGCAATTTCCTGACTTTGATATTTTCCGCCCCACTCTTCGACCAAATAGTTCATATTCGCAAGTTGTTCGCGGATTTTTTCGGTATTAGCGCCGGGTTTGTCAATTTTGTTGATGGCAAATATCATTGGGACGCCGGCTGCAACAGCGTGATTGATAGCCTCAACTGTTTGTGGCATAACGGCGTCATCGGCTGCAATGATGATTATAGCCACGTCGGTGATTTTCGCTCCACGGGCGCGCATGGCGGTAAAAGCTTCGTGTCCGGGCGTATCGAGGAAAGTGATTTTGCGACCGTTTTCCAATTCTACGCTGTATGCTCCGATATGCTGGGTTATGCCTCCTGCTTCGCCTGCTATCACATTGGTTTTGCGGATATTGTCGAGTAAAGACGTCTTACCGTGGTCAACGTGTCCCATGACCGTAATTATCGGCGGACGAGACTGCAAGTCTTCGTCTTTGTCAGCTTCTACCTCGATGCTGTCCTGCAATTCGGCTGTTACAAATTCAACGGCGTATCCAAATTCTTCAGCCACAAGAACTAAAGCCTCAGCGTCAAGTCGTTGATTGATAGACACCATCAAGCCGAGATTCATACATGCTCCGATAACTTTCACCACAGGAATATCCATCATTGTCGCCAACTCGTTTACCGAAACAAATTCCGTAACTTTCAGAGTATTACTTGCTATTTTTTGGAGTTCTTTTTCCTCCATGGCTTTCAGGCTGACGGCGTCACGTTTTTCACGACGATATTTTGAACTTTTTGTCTTTCCTTTGCCGGCAGTCAAACGGGCAAGAGTGTCTTTCACCTGACGTTGTACGGCTTCGTCATCTACCTGACGGCGAACAGGTTTGAATCTGTTTCTGACATTAGTAATGTTGCCGCCGGCATTGGCGTTATTATTGTTGTTGTTGTTACTGCGGTTATTATTGTTGTTGTTATTCCGGTTATTGTTATAATTATTCCGGTTATTATTATTGTTATTCCGGTTATTATTGTTATTATTTCGGTTATTATTGTTGTTGCCGCTATTATTGCCGCTGTTGTTGTATCCGTCTTTGTGTTCTTTACGTGCATTGATTTCCGCAGTAACGTTCACTTTGGCGTCTTTTTTTATTCTTTTACGTTTCTTTTTATTTTTTTCTTTGTTGTCGGATGTTTTCTTAAATTGATTCAAATCAATTTTTCCGATAACGTTTGGACCCGAAAGTTGTTCTACTTTTGTTTTGATAAATTCGGGTTCCACTCTTGGTTCCATACCTGTCAAATCGGCAACTGTTTGATTTGCCTTATCTTGTATGGCAGGTTTCGACATTTTGGGTTGAGCTTGTTTAGCGGGTTCCTGTTTTTTGCCCAATTTCTTTTTATTATCTGTAAATCGCTCTTTCTGATTACGATTATCCTTGCGATTATCTTTCTGATTTTGATTATTTTTTTCTTTCGCCTTATTTTTTTCCTGTTTTTTATCTTCTTGTTTTTTATCTTCCTGTTTTTGAGGCTTTACTATAGAATCGATATCTATTTTATGAATAATTTTAGGACCTTTCAATTCTTCAACATGTTGTTTTGCTGTGACTATTACTTCTTTGGGTTTCTGATGTTCGGCGCTTGTTTGCTGTTTTTCAACATTTTCTACAAGTATAGGTTTTGCAGATTTTACAGTATCGACAGGCTGTTGTTTAGCCGGTTCTACGTTTTTATTCGGAACTTGTGTTTCCGTTTTGTTTACCGGCGGTTGCATTTCGACTTTTTTATGCAATTTTCCCGACAACTGTTCGTCGGACAGTTTCCCGATTATTTTCGGACCCGGCAAATCGTCAATGACAATATCCACTGTATTTGATTTGATAAAAACTTCTTTTTCTTCTTCGGGTTCGTCGTCTATATCATCGTCCCTTTCGATATCTGAAACAGATATGCTTCCCGAAGTCACAGGCTTCCAACTTATTTTCATAGAAGCGATTTTCAAATCGTGTTCGTTTCCAAATTCCGTTTTAACAAGAGCATAGACGTCTTCCGAAACTTTCCCATTGGGATTGGCTTCCACTTCAACGCCTTTTTTCTTTAAAAATTCAACCAAAGTAGATATTCCAATGTTAAACTCTTTAAGAATCTTACTTATTCTGATACTGTCATTCACCATATTTTAAAGGAAAGCCTTAATTTATTATTATTCCGTTTATTACTTGTTAAACAATTATTTATTCAAATTCCGATTTCAATATCGAAATCAGTTCCTGAACAGTTTCCTCTTCGAGGTCTGTCCGGCGTATCAACTCATTTACAGGAATTGCCAACACATTTTTTGCTGTGTCGCATCCTATGCTTTTCAACGTATCAATGATCCACGAATCAATTTCGTCTGTAAATTCATCAAGATTAACATCTTCCTCTTCTTCCACAGCATCGCGGTACACGTCGATTTCGTAACCGACAAGCTGACTTGCAAGCCTGATATTCAAGCCTCCTTTGCCAATAGCTAACGAAACTTCGTTGGGTTTGAGGAAAACGTCCGCTCTTTTGGTGGTTTCGTTAATCTTGATTGACGTTATTTTTGCAGGATTCAACGACCTCTGAATCAACAACTGTGAATTTGTCGTATAATTAATCACGTCGATATTTTCGTTACGTAATTCCCTGACAATCGAATGAATACGCGAGCCTTTCACGCCTACGCAAGCGCCTACCGGGTCAATACGGTCGTCGTACGATTCGACTGCGATTTTCGCTCTTTCGCCCGGCGCTCTGACAACTTTTTTGATTGTAATCAGCCCGTCGAAAATTTCGGGAACTTCCTGTTCGAACAATCGTTCCAGAAATATCGGAGATGTTCTCGACAGGATTATCAGCGGAGTATTGTTCCGCATTTCCACTTGAAGAACAATTGCTTTGACGGTGTCGCCTTTCTTGAAAAAATCGTTCGGAATCTGTTCTGCCTTTGGCAAAATCAGTTCGTTATTTTCGTCGTCGAGAATCAGGATTTCTTTTTTCCACGCCTGATACACTTCGCCAACAACGATATCGCCCACGCGTTCACGGTATTTGTTGAAAACATTTGCTTTTTCCAAATCCATGATTCTCCCTGCAAGATTTTGTCGAAGCGCAAGTATTGCTCTCCGCCCGAACGATTCCAGTTTGACTTCTTCGGTAACCTCTTCCCCGACTTCGTATGATTCGTCGATTTTCTTAGCATCCTGCAAAGATATTTGCGTGTTTGTATCTTCAACATTATCAACAACTATACGGTTCCGCCAGATTTCAAAGTCGCCCTTGTCGATATTTATTATAATGTCGAAATTTTCGTCGGAACCATACATTTTTGTCATCATTCCGCGAAATACGTCTTCTAAAACACTCATCATTGTAGGCCTGTCTATATTTTTCAGGTCTTTAAATTCCGAAAAGGTATCTATAAGATTCATTTTTATATTTTTTTAATTTGTCGTATAGAACAATATTCATTTATATTTTTATAACCAATTTAGTCGATTTAATCGACTCTAATTCAATTTCTTCGTTAAATTGAACTGTTTCTTTTCTTTTTGCTCCGGGCGCTTTTTCTTTTACCGAATACTCAATTTCGATAAAATCATCTTCGACACGACGCAAAATTCCTTTCCGCTTTTCTCCCGATTTGCGGAGTACTTCCACTTCTTTGCCTGTATGCTTAATATACTGACGTTTCAGTTTCAACGGTTCGCTCAATCCCGCTGAGTAAACTGTCAATTCGAAAACGTCTTCGCCAAGGCTCTCCAAACTGTTGCACAAAAACTTGTTGATATCTACACAATTGTCGATATTTACAACAGTGTCGCTATCCAGAACAATAGAAATAATATCACCCGCTTTCACCTCAACATCCACGATAAACATGTCTGTTCCGGCAATTTTTTTCTCAAGCAATTCTATCACTAACGTCCTATCAATCATAACATTTTCATAGTAAGAGGGGAGCATTTGCCCCCCTCTTACGCGCTGCAAAGATAATACTATTTATTTGAATTGCAAAAAAGGGGAAAAATGGGCTAAATCTTTTTTTGAGGCTGCCTTAATTGTCAATTGCCAATTATTTATTACTTTTGCATTCTGAAATGGAAATTTAACAGGTTTTTTATAAATATATACCAAAATGAAAAGGATAAACATTTTAATTTTACTGCTTGTTGTCGGCGGGCTGGCGTATGGTCGGGAGTATCATGTGTCGGTAAAGGGCAACGACGCTAATCAGGGAACGGAAATTGCGCCGTTCCGGAGTATCGGACGAGCTGCTCTGGCTGCTTATCCGGGCGATGTAATCACCGTCCATGCGGGAACATATCGCGAATGGGTCAATCCGCCGCGTGGCGGGACTTGCGATGAAAAACGAATTATCTATCGAGCCGCACCCGGCGAACGTGTCGAAATCAAAGGCTCCGAAATCGTCAATACCTGGACGAAGGAAGACGGCGGAGTGTGGAAAGTCATTTTGCCAAACAGTTTTTTCGGCGATTATAACCCTTATTCCGATTTGATTTATGGCGACTGGTTTTATGGTAAAAACAGAAAACATCACACCGGTGAAGTTTTCCTGAACAATAAGTCACTCTATGAAAAGGAATCGCTCGACAAAGTGCGGAATCCCGAAATCTATCCCGAGAGTAAAGACCCCGAAGGCTCGAAATACACCTGGTATTGCGAAACTAACGCCGAAAATACTACTATCTGGGCAAATTTCCACCAGCATAATCCCAACAGGGAACTTGTGGAAATCAGTGTTCGTCGCACGTGTTTTTATCCCGAAAAACAGGGTATAAACTACCTGACTATCGACGGTTTTCACATCAGTGAAGCAGCGTCGCAATGGGCTGCGCCTACTGCCGAGCAAATCGGAATGGTTGCTACGCACTGGAACAAGGGCTGGATTATCGAAAATAACGTCATCAGTAACGCAAAATGTTCTGGTATCACACTTGGAAAAGAACGCGCTACAGGACATAATGTCTGGCTCAACGACATGAGTATCGATGGGTCGCTGCACTATATCGAAGTTACTTTCAGGACGATTCGCAACGGCTGGAACAAAGAAAATATCGGTTCGCATATCGTTCGTAACAACGAAATCTTCGCCTGCGAACAAACCGGAATGTGCGGAAGTATGGGCGCTGCATTCAGCATTGTCGAAAACAATTACATCCACGACATCTGGGTGAAACGGCAGTTCGATGGAGCCGAAATCGCCGGCATCAAATTCCATGCGGCTATCGACACGCAAATCCGTAACAACCGTATCTGTCGTACCGGACGCGGGATGTGGCTCGACTGGATGGCGCAGGGTGCAAGGATTTCGCACAATCTCGCTTACGAAAACGATTTGGAAGATATTTATTTTGAGGTTGATCATGGTCCGTATCTTGTGGACAACAATATTTTCGCCTCGCCGGTGAGCGTGTGGGATATGTCGCAGGGAGGCGCTTACGTTCACAATCTTATTGCGGGGATTATCCGTTTGGCGCAGGAGAAAGGTCGTTATACGCCGTATCATCTGCCGCACAGCACCGAAGTTGCCGGATTGTCGATTATCTTGAACGGCGACGCCCGTTTCTACAATAATATCTTTGCACCCGTCAATCCGAACGAAAAATGGACTTACGGACTTACTAAATACGACGCTGCCGGATATCCGTGCTTTATCGACGGCAACGTATATTACAACAAGGCAGTGCAGTTTGGAGCCGAAAAGAATTTTGTCGCCAAGCCTGATTTCGACCCGAAATTCAAGGTCGAAGAGAGGGGCAAGGATGTGTATGTATCGTTTGCTACAGACCTGACAGGTCTGAAGACCGAAATTGTTACTACCGAACGTCTGGGTAAAGCGAAGTTTCCCAAAGCCGCTTACGAAAATCCCGACGGCACGCCGATTATCTTCGACAACGATTATTTCGGCGTAAAACGGGGTGGACAACCTGTGCCGGGACCTTTCGAACGACTGAAAGATGGCGATAATATTATAAAGGTATGGTAAGCGACTAAATAAAGATATTAAGATGAAAAGAATTTTACTTTTTCTGTTCGTTTTCGGATTCGCCGGACAGAATCTTTTTGCCGGTCCGGACAATATCGCTCCTTTAGCCATAGTGAGCGTATCGTCGGAACTGTCGCCCGAGAGCGGCGGCGGGAACGTGATTGATGGGCGAATCAGTGTGGACAACCGCTATGAATGGGCTTCGCAAAGCAATATTACGTACTGGGGACAAATAGATTATCCCTGGATACAGTTGACATGGGACAAACCTCGCATCATCAACCGGATTATTCTGTATGACCGCGTAATTTCGACAAGTCATACTGCTGGGGGAACACTGTATTTCAGCGACGGCACGACCTTATCTGTTCATGCCATTCCGAACAGCGGACTGGCAAAAACAGTGGACTTTCCACCAAAAAAAGTCGATTGGGTGAAATTTGAAGTGACCGACGGCGACGGCTTGCAACTTGGACTGTCGGAAATCGAAGTTTATCCGGCGCCGGAAGATTATACGGATTATATCTCCAAAGTTGATCCTTACATTGAGTCAGCCAGAGGACGGTATTTTTTCTTTATTACCGGCAATCAGCCTTTCGGCATGATTGGCGCGGCGCCTATGACGCGCAACAAAAACCAATACGGAGGCGGATACAACTACAATTCGACTGAGGTTTTGGGATTTCCGCAGGTACACGGATGGATGCTTTCGGGTATTACATTGATGCCGACGACCGGCGAAGTCAATCCCTCGCTGGGCGAACAAAACTGGAAATCGGCATTTACCCACGACGGCGAAATCGTGCAACCGGGTTACCATCGTCTGTTTTTGAACGATTATCGTATTTGGGTGGAACAGACGGCGACCGATCGTGTAAGTTTTTACCGTCTGCGTTATACGCATGACGCCGTTGCCCGAATATTGCTGAACCTGGGCGGATATGTCTGCACAAGCACAATGACCGATGCACAACTGACTAAAGTCAGCGATACCGAACTGGAAGGCTCTGTCAACACAACCGGACGTTTGTGGGGCGGACCGGACAATGTTCGCATCTTCTTTGTCGTCCGTTTCGACAAGCCTTTCGAACAACTTGACGGATGGGACGCAGAAAAAACTTTGCCGGATATCAGCTCTCTGACAGGAGGAAAAGACGCATCCCCGAAAAATCAGGGCAGTCAGAGCTACTTCGACGCCCCGACAACCGGCGCAAGCGCACGCTATCAGGTAAAAGCAGGGGATGAAATTCAGGTAAAATTTGCCATCTCTTATACCGGTATTGAGAATGCTCGCCGCAACATGGAAGCCGAATGTGCAGGTTGGGATTTCGACGCCATCAGGAAAACGTCGCAAGCCGTATGGAACGAATATCTGGGACGTATCGACGTGAAAGGTGGAACGGACGCCCAACAAATCAAATTCTATACCGACTTGTGGCACGCCCTGCTCGGACGTCATAAAATTGACGATATATCAGGCGACTATCCCGATTATACACAGGGAAAATACGTCGGCTCAGCGACAAAAAACGCCGTAATGAAAATTCGGACACTTCCCAAAAATCCCGACGGAAACAGCCGTTTTCATATCTACAACTCTGACGCTTTTTGGTTGACGCAGTGGAATCTGAATATACTCTGGGGATTGGCTTGGCCCGAAGTGCTGGACGATATGGCGGCTTGCTTAGTTCAATATGCCGAAAACGGCGGACTTTTGCCAAGGGGTCCCAATGCCGGAGGCTATTCTTTTATTATGACTGCGTGTCCGGCAACAAATCTGATTGTAAGCGCTTATTTGAAAGGGTGTTTCTCCCGTAAATCACCGGAGACTGCTTACCGGATGATGGTAAAAAATCATCTCCCGGGCGGGATGATGGGCGGAAAAGAAGTGCAATTCTATATCAAAAACGGATATTTCCCCGGCAATGCAGGTATTACGCTGGAAATGGCTTTTCAGGACTGGTCGCTGGCACAAATGGCAGCTGAAATGGGAAAGAAAAAGGACGCCGCTTATTATCTGAAACGGTCTCAGGGATGGACAAAGTTATACCATCCCGAACAGAAACTGATTTTTCCAAAAGATTCCGATGGTCGATGGCTTCATCATGACCCGCTAAACGGCGCCGGATGGATTGAAGCCAATGCCTGGCAAGGTACTTGGTCGGTCTCTCACGCTATCCCCGAACTGGCGACGCTAATGGGGGGTAACGACGTTCTGTGCGATAAACTGAATGAGGCTTTTGAAAAATCGGAGAAAGACGATTTTGTATTCGGATACGGTGGAGGATATGTCAGTTACGCCAATCAGCCGGGATGTTCCAATGCCCACGTATTCAGTCATGCGGGAAAACCCTGGCTGACGCAATACTGGGTGCGGAAAGTCAAACAGCAGGCTTATGGCGCTGTCACGCCCGATAAAGGGTATGGCGGACACGACGAAGACCAGGGACAAATGGGCGGCGTCAGCGCCTTAATGGCAATCGGACTGTTTAATGTGCAGGGAACAAACAACCGAAAACCCATGTATGACATTACCAGTCCGATTTTCGACGAAATTACTATTCGCCTGCATCCGGATTATTACAGTGGCGGAACATTCAAAATCAGGACATACGACAATTCGAAAACGAATTGCTATATCCAAAAAGCAATGTTGAACGGAAAACCGCAGGATTCGTTCCAATTCTCGCACGAAGATTTCATATCCGGCGGGATACTCGAAATATGGCTGGGTCCCAAACCGAACGTAAACTGGGGCAGCAATTCTTTTGGTCAGCGTAATTTGGTCCGCGAATTACGCTAATTAACGCGAATTTATGACAAAAGAAAAAAGTAATCCGCGTAAATCCGCGTAATTCGCGGACCAAAAAGAGTAATTCGCGGACAAAAAAAGCCCTTCCGCGTCAGCGGAAGAGCTTTTTACATTTTACCCTTTATTATTCTTATTTATGGGAAACAATTGAGTATTTCGGAGGTAGAGCCGAGGCTTGTGTCGCCCTGGAAGGTGAACGTCTTGCAATTGTTGTAGATACTCTGTTGCGACGGGTTGTAAGCCTTCAGAGTAACTGTCTCGCCGCCGGAGGT
>JAISXV010000013.1 GCA_031270335.1 Prevotellaceae bacterium
AAATGAAAAACCATATCAGGCTGTACGACCGACATAACGTTGTACAATTTACTGTAATCTCTCACATCGAAAATATACGAAGTTACTAATTCATCGACTTTTGCTACCTCATATAACGAAGGATTTGTCGGCGGATTCAAAGCATATCCATAGACCTCGGCGCCAAGTTCATGCAGTAACAAACACAGCCATGAACCTTTAAATCCGGTATGTCCAGTGATAAAAACTTTCTTATCTTTATATATACTCAAATCTACCATATTTTCCATTTGGCTTTATTCTGTACCCAGGCGTCTTCCAACTCGTTTCTATCGCGGAGTGTATCCATCGGACGCCAAAATCCGGTATGTTTAAATGCTGTCATTTGTCGGTCTTTTGCGAGATTCTCCATAGCCGCACGTTCCCATATCGTTGAATCACCGTCAATATAATCAAATACTTGCGGCTCACAGACAAAAAAGCCGCCGTTAATCCATGCTCCGTCTCCGCTTGGTTTTTCCTCGAACGAAGAGACCAAACCGTCATCTTCAAACGTCAAAGCGCCAAATCTTCCCGAAGGCTGTACCGCCGTAACTGTACAATATTTCTTGTTATTCCTGTGAAATTCAACCAATTTATCAATCGCCACATTACTGACACCATCTCCATAAGTGAGCATAAAAGTCTCATTCCCAATGTATGGCCGGATACGTTTAATACGTCCGCCTGTCATTGTGTCGATTCCCGTATCGACCAAAGATATCGTCCATGGTTCCGCATGGTTATTATGTACTGTAGTTGTATTGTTTTTCAAATCAATAGTAACATCCGATTGATGAAGGAAATAGTTGGCAAAATACTCTTTAATAACGTATCCTTTATATCCGAGACAAACAATAAAATTGTTGTATCCATACGTCGAATATATTTTCATAATATGCCAAAGAATCGGCATCCCCCCGATTTCGACCATCGGTTTCGGCTTTAAAACAGTCTCTTCCGATAACCGAGTGCCTAAACCTCCTGCTAAAATAACTACTTTCATTCCTAAATCTACAATCTACAATCTGGTTCAATTCTCAATCGCCTGCACATAACACGAAGGAATATAAGTTGTTGCCACCGACAACAAGTTAGGGATACTGACCACGAGTCGTTTATCGCCATTTATTCTCATAAAAACACCTTCGATACCTGCAAACACGCCGCCGGTGATTCTCACTTTCACGCCTTTTTGAAGGTTTACTTCCTCATTGGAGAGATAGATAGCCTGTTCTTTTTCGTTTCCGGCGACAGCAATAAAGTTTCGCATTTGATCTTCGGGGATTACGATTATTTTTTTCTCCCCGCCATCTCTATATTTGTAATACAAGTCGGAAGAGATAGATAGCTTTGGTTTAAGCTCTTTCAGTACAGTGTCAAGGGTACTTTTTGCTGATTTTGCAAAGATTAAATTTCCCAGAAGAGGTAGCGCTACCCGTTCGTATCTTTCCGAACCTCTGATTTTCTTATCCTTATAATACATTGGGAAAAAGTATTCTATCGAAGCCGCATCCAAATATGGTTTGATTTTCATTGCCTTACCATTAGCCGCAAACAACGTGTACCAAAGAATATCAGTATTATTATATTTCATTAATATGCAATCCTTTAGTTCCCCCTTGGATTTTTTCGTAATCCGGAGTATAAATTATCGGTAAAATGATAAGAGTTTAAATTTTTCTCCCTACCCGGGAACAAAAAGTTAAACACAAAATAAGTCAGGGATATACATCCTTGTACCCCTGCGCGCAAATTCATATAAGTTTAATTTTCTTTTAATTTTAACAAAATTAAAGACACTCTTATGGGAAGAATAAGATTCTCCATATTCATCTCCAACTCCATATTCATTACCTTTTTTATTTAGCATAATTTTAAATTACACATCTTTTTTGTTAAAATCTATTTCTAAAAAACGGTGCAAAGTTAAAATATATATTTCAATCACGCAATTTTTTTCTGGATCACAATCCTAAAATATTGGTGATCTGTGTACATCTGTTTTATCTTTTCTGTTTTTTCGTTTATTTAGCACATGCTAACTAAATTCCTTTTGGACATTTATCGCAGCCGGCGCATTTGTCTTTCTTTTTTTTACGCCGGAAAATTGCGAATAATATTATGGCGATTATCAATACTCCGATAATCAGGTTTGTAAGGTTTACGTCTTTCAACAAAGCGCCGGTCTGGTACACTATGAAACTAGTGACCCATGCCGTTGCAAACCAGAACAGTATGACAAAAAACGTCCATTTGGCGCTTTTCAGTTCCGAACGTGCGGTTGCTACTGCGGCAAAACAGGGTATCACCAAAAGGTTGAACACCACAAACGATATGGCTGTCAGAGGCGTAAACACAGCATTTGCTGCCAGCGCCGCTGTCACCGATTCTTCGTTGCCTGTTGTTGCATCGTCGCCGTCCCGATTGCCGGGGTCGTATCCTTTAGCATTGTAAAGCACTCCCATTGTGGACACAACCGCTTCTTTTGCAAGCAGTCCGGTGAGAATAGCCACGATAAGTTTCCAGTTGTCGGGACTTTGCGCAAACCCCAGCGGAGCAAAAACCCATTTGATAGCGTCGCCGAATATTTTCAGGATACACGAATCGCTGTTTTCCGAAACCATATTCAGACTTGTGTCGAAGTTCTGTAAAAACCAGATGATTAATGTCGATGCGGCTATCACGGTAGTAACGGTAGTCAAAAATCCTTTCAGTTTCTCCCACAGTTGAAACGATATGCTTTTCAGCCGTGGATAACGATATACCGGCAGTTCGAGAATAAAATTCGACTTGATTCCTTTGAAGACGGTTTTCTTGAGCATGACGGCTCCGATAATCGCCACTATGATACCGGTTATGTAGATGCAAAATATCACGAAATCGGCATTGTTCTTAAAGACAGCCGGAACGACGGTTGCCCATATCACCATTTTCGCTCCGCACGAAAAGAACGGTATCAGCATGAGTGTCATACGTTTTTCCTTAACGCTCTCCAGCGTCCGCGTTCCCATCATCGCAGGAACGGAACAGCCAAAACCCATCAGCATAGGTATAAACGCCTTGCCCGACAAGCCGAAACGTTTCAACGCACGGTCGAGAATAAACGCTATGCGCGACATGTAACCGCTGTCTTCGAGTATCGACAGCGACAGGAAAAGTAAGAGTATCTGCGGCAAAAACGTCAGTACCGAACAGATGCCTTTCAACAGTCCGTCCACGATTGCGCCTTTAGCCCAGCCGGTAGCGCCGATGTTTTCGAGCAACAAACCCGCCTGTGCCATCACAACCTCCTGGAAACTCTCCATATAACCCTTCAACAGTACGCCCGGACTTGAAAGCCCGTCAGGACCGTCAAATTCCATGATTCCGAAACTTTTCAGAAACAGAAAGTCTTTCGAAAAGATAATATGGAAAATCGCAAACATCAGAACTAAAAAGACAGGCAATCCCCACACGCGATGCGTCAAAACACGGTCGATTTTTTCGGAATTTACGGCGCCCGTGTTTTTGAGAACCTTGACGACTTTGGGTTTGACGTCGTCGGTAATGAATTTATATCGCAAGTCGGCGATTTCAGCTTCGTAGTCAAAAGGTTTGTCGCCTGTTTCGTATTCAAGTTTGAGATTCTGGATGCCGGCAGAGAGTGCGATGTCGTGCATCAGTTCGATAGAATCGTTTTCGAGAAGTTTGATGGCGTGGAACACGGGATGTTTGATTTGATGCTCGTTGACAAGTTTCAACACCTTTTCGTACTGTTCGGCGAGAGCGGTAGCGGACAGGAAAGTAGAACCTTTACGCTGCGTTTTCACATACTCGACGCACCTGTTCATCAACAGTTTGACATTGCCGGATTTCAACGCGCTGACAGGCACGACCGGAACGCCAAGTATCTGCGACAAAACCTCAGAGTCGATAATCGAACCTTCACGCTTAATGACGTCCATCATGTTGAGCGCCACCACCACAGGCACATCCATTTCGAGCAATTGCGTGGTGAGATACAGATTGCGTTCGAGATTGGTACTGTCAACAATGTTGATAATCAGGTCGGGTTTTTCGTCCATAATAAATTGCCGGGCAATGACTTCTTCGGGCGTATATGGCGAAAGGGAATATATTCCGGGCAAGTCGATGACGCTGATTTTTTCGATTGTATTATTGCTGTGTCTGAAACGATAGACGCCTTCTTTTTTATCGACCGTCACGCCGGGCCAGTTGCCGACGTGTGCGTTGCTGCCGGTCAACGAATTGAACAGCGTGGTTTTACCGCTGTTTGGATTTCCTGCTATTGCAAATCTCATGGTTTTACCTCCGTTTTCATTAATACTGCTTCGGCTTCGGTTTTCCTGATTGCCAGTTTATATCCGCGCAAACGGATTTCGACCGGGTCGCCAAGCGGCGCTACTTTGTTGAAAATGATTTCTGTTCCGGGCGTAATCCCCATGTCTAACAGACGCCGGCGCAAGGGTCCGAGTACGGTGAGTTTTTCGACCGTCCCCTTCTCTCCCGGCTTAAATTCGCCCAATAATTTATTTCCCATATCTGTACTGTTTAACTGTTTAAAAGCATGTGTCACTGTATTCACAGTTTTCTTCGCTCTGCTCGATTTCGATAGTAGAATGTTGAAGATTATACTGTTTCATTATCTGTCTCGCACGATTTTTTATTTCCGTAATATCCTGATTCACTGCGACAACTATGTGAACGGACGAGATATTAAATTCGCCGTCCATAGTCCACAAATGCAGATCATGCACCGATTCTACGCCTTCGATGTCGAGCAGCGCTTTTTCGATTTCGTCCCCGTCGATGTTTTCGGGCGTCCCCTGCAGGATAACACGCAAGGTATCACGAAGATTGTGATAGATATTAAACAGAATATAACAGGCGATTCCCAACGACAAAATCGGATCGAGAACCGGAATTTCGACGAACATCATCACAACGCTCGCCACAAGCACCGCCATCCAGCCAAGTACATCTTCAAGCAGATGCAGCGCAACAGTGCGTTCGTTCAGCGATTTTCCTTTCCGCAGTTTCAACATGGCGATTCCGTTGATGACGATTCCGAAAACCGCCAGTATCAGCATTCCTTTGGCATCGACCGTTTCGGGCGACATAAGCCGGCTAACGCTTTCGCTGATAACGAAAATCGAACCGGTCAGCAAAACCGCCGAATTGATTAGCGCTCCCAACAGCGAAAATCGACGGTAACCGTACGAATATTTCGAATCGCGCTCTTTCCTCGACAATCGTTGGAAATACCACGCCAAAGCAAGCGAAAAACTGTCGCCCAGGTCGTGTAAAGCGTCCGAAAGTATTGCAACACTGTTAGTCAGATATCCTCCGACAACTTCTATCAAACTGAACGCGAGATTCAGAAAAAACGCTATCCCGATACCGGAACTCACATGATCGTGTTCATGTTTTTTGTCGTGATTATGCACGTTTCCGTGATTATGTTTATGACCTACCATACTGTAATTCAAATAATAACATTAAAAAATCCTTTTCTAAGAAACTGTAAAGGTATAAAAATAAAATGCTGTCGCATATACCTAAAAATAATGATTCGTGTGAGGAAACTATTCTTTCGTTTACGGCTACAGTATTGATAATATAATGTTTAACGCAAAATATCGTATCCCTGTTTTGGGGGAGTTAAGGAAAATCATACGTTGCCAGAGCGACTTCGACAATGCGTCACCCAAATCGGTGACAAATAAGTCCGGAGGACTTCAATTTGAATAACCCCGTGCAAGCCGAAGGCGCAGCTCGGGGCTATATGTCGCCGACTCGTCAGAACTGCGTAGCAGTTCAACGCCTTCGGCGTTCTTGACCCCGTCATTGCGGGCTTGACTGTTCCGTCATTGCGGGCTTGACCCGCAATCCCCTTTGTGTAGAGGATTCTGAAACAAGTTCAGAATGACGGACTGGTCCGTCATTGCGGGCTTGACCCGCAATACGCGTTGGAAAAGTGTCGAAGTCATAAAATAACAATAATTTTTCCCGGAAATTGCTTGAACAACACAACCCCCTATATTTTTCTGCCAATCATTCGGGTTCAATCCAATATTGTGTTGAGGTTGAGCGCCGCCATCCGAAATTCCGTCTCCGTGAGATTGTGACCCCGTCCTGTTATACGGTTTCGTTTCACAGGGATAAATTAATAAAAAGACAAAAAACATCATTTTATTTTGGATATTCAAAAAAAACTATTTACTTTTGTACCCGCAAAATAGAGAATGTTTGAATGTTTAAAGGAATTATAAGAAGTTTAATACTTTTTTTTATTTATTTTTTGTTTGCCGGTGTAGCTTATGGTACAGTGCGATATGTGACAGTGAGCGGAGCAAACAACAAAGACGGATTATCGTGGACTAACGCTTCCGATGACCTGCAGGCAATGATTAATATTTCCAGCTCGGGTGATCAAATCTGGGTTGCAGCAGGGACATATAAACCGAAATATACGGCTGACGGTTGGAACGCAAGCACAAGCGCTTATCCAACCACCGATGGAGGACGCAACAATGCTTTTGTTCTCAAAACGGGCGTGGCAATCTACGGCGGATTCGTCGGCAACGAAACAGAATTGTCCGCACGAGACAGGCTAACAAACGAAACAATCCTTTCGGGCGACTTTAACGGCGACGATGGAGACTACTTTATAAACATGGACGAAAACGCATACCATGTTGTAATCAGCACAGTACAGAATACTGCCTTAGACGGATTTTCCATTATCGGCGGTAATGCCGATGGCAGCGGAAATATTACAGTCGCCTCCATATCCGTTAGTCAAAGATACGGTGGCGGAATATCTTCCTGTATCAATTCATCTATGGCATTGAGTAGTGTTACAATAAGCAAAAATCAGGCACAGAACGGCGGCGGAATATATTATGATAATGACAATTTTTCGGTATTGACAAATGTTACCATAAGAGAAAATCAGGCAAACTACGGCGGCGGGATATATTTTAATGTTGCTACACCGAAATTGAAAAATGTTATAATAAATGAAAATTTAGCGCATGACGTCGGTAGCGGAATATATAACAGTTATGCTGACATTTCTTCTTATACACAAGAATGGACAGATGTTACAATAAACGAAAATAAGACAGGCGCATACGGTTACGCTGTATATAATAATAATTCTTCTCCAATATTAATAAATGTTACAATAAGCAAAAATCAGGGTAGCGGAATATATAATAATAATTCTTCTCCGGAATTGAACAATGTTATAATCAGCGAAAATCAGGATAACGGAATGGATAATCAAAATAATTCATCGCCGATATTGACTGATGTTATGATAAGCGAAAATCAGAACGGTGGGATGCGTAATGAAGATTCATCACCAATATTGAACGGTGTTACCATCAGCAAAAATCAGGCATACAGCGGTGGCGGGATGCTTAATTTTAATTCATCACCAATATTGAACAATGTTACCATAAATGATAATAAAGCACATTACAGCGGCGGCGGAATGCAGAATGAGTCTTCTTCACCGCAATTGACTGATGTTACAATCAGTGGAAATCAGGCAGGAAACGGTGGCGGGATGTATAACAATAATTCATCACCAATATTGAACGGTGTTACCATCAGCAAAAATCAGGGCAATGGAATGCATAATTACAATTCTTCACCGGAATTGAATGGTGTTATAATAAGCAAAAATCAGGGTAGCGGAATGTCTAATTACAGTTCTTCTTCCCCAAAACTGAAAAATGTTACAATAAGCGAAAACGTGACCACCAATACCGGCGGCGGAATAGATAATGATAATTCTTCACCGACATTGATAAACGTTATCATAAGTGAAAATCAGGCAGAGAACGGTGGCGGGATATATAATCATAATAATTCTTCACCGCAATTGACCGATGTTATCATTAGTGGAAATCAGGCAGGAAACGATGGTGGAGGAGTGTTTAATGGAACGTCTTCACCACAATTGACCAATGTTCTCATCAGCGGAAATCGAGCAGGGTATGTCGGCGGCGGGATGTATAATACGAGTTCTTCACCGCAGTTGATTAATGTTACAATCACCGGAAATCAGGCGGACGGCTATACCGGCGGCGGGATATATAATGATGACATTAATGGTGTCGCCTGTTTGCCCGAATTTATTAACTCTGTCATTTGGGGCAACGGAACTATTAATATACACAATTATGGCAGCAACACTAACCCCGGTTATTCCTACAGTCTTGTGCAAGATAGCGATGGAAGCGGAAACAGTTGGAACGACTATATTGGAATCGACAATGGCAACAATATTGACGTCAACCCGATGTTTAACAGCAATTATGAACTGTCGGCGGGAAGCCCTGCAATCAATGCAGGCAACAATTCAGCAAACTCCACCCCAACCGACCTCGCCGGCAACGCGCGCATAGTGGACAATACTATTGACATGGGAGCATACGAATACGACAAATGCGGTAAATTTAAGGACTTAAAGATACAGTTCAGCGGCAAGGATACATTGTGCTTTGGGGAGGAAATTGTTTATATGCCGCCATTATTTATTGATTCGTTTTATATAACATCCGGAACAGCGCCAAAGGGAGCAGTGCAACCTTATCAATATATTTGGCAATATAAAGATAATATTTCCACTGTTTGGACTGATGCTCCATTTAACGATTCTGTCTTTAAAGGGTATCCATTTTTAAATAATAATAATTCTAGCTTTTCCACCGATACAATGTTGATGGTACGCTTAACAGTAAAAGACGCCGGCGAAGAATGTGAAGTAATGAGCGATACGGTAATAATAAGAGGTCAGCCGATGATACCGCCTTTGTCCGTCTCATATATGCCGTCGGAAATATGCGGCGAATGGATAATTCCCACAATACAGTTTGGCTCACCGCTGGATTTTAACACTTCTCCTGTCATGACATTCGAATGGGAAGCAGACGACAATTACGCCGCTGTCGGTTTGCCGTCTAAATCCGGCATCGACAGTATTCCCGGATTTACAGCAAATATTAACACTACCAATGCTCCGATTGTAACAGACATCGAAGTAACCCCAAAAATCGGATATTGCAGCGGATCAACTCTATATTTTTCAATAACTCTCCACTCGGCGCCTGTATTGAGTTCAATTCCGCCACAGACAATAAACAGCGGCGGTAAGGCAACCGATGTAATATTATCGAACTACTGCTCCAATTCATCGGCGACATACTCGTGGTGGGCAACTTCAAATTATGCTGCCGCAGGTTTGTCGTCACAAAGCGGATCGGGCAATACTATTTCTTTCAATACAGCGCCGGCAAACACCGGTAACAGTCCAATAACGGTTACTATATACGTAATGCCAAGCAACGGACAGTGTTTCGGAGAACAAAAGCAATTCCAAATAATTATAGACCCCGCGTCCAACGAACTGCCGACATTGGATAATCTCCCTTCATCTCCGGAAATCTGTTCCGGCACAAAGTTTTTCTATCATCCGACAAGCGCAACAATTCCGACAATCACATGGTCGCGCTCCGCTGTATCCGGTATATCGGAAGCGGCAGAAACCGACCGGACGGGAGATGTCGATGAAACGATAACCAACGAAACAACAAGTCCGATAAATGTAACATATACATTTACATTAACGGAAAACAGCCAAACCAACACGCAAACATTAACGGTGAAAATCAATCCGAAACCGGAGGTTGCAACAATAATCGGCGACAATAATGTATGCGTCGGCAGCGATATTACTCTAAGCAACTCAACATTGGGCGGCTCGTGGAGAAGCGACAATATGGCAATAGCAACGGTGGCTTCGGATGGAGTTGTTACCGGAGTTTCGGAAGGCAATACAACAATATGGTACAGTATAATCAATGTCAACGGATGCAGTGATAGCGTATCTCAGGCGATAACAGTGTATTCGCAAATGGTTACAGCAATAAACGGCTACGATAATGTATGCGTCGGCAGCGATATTATTCTAAGCAACCCAACACTCGGCGGCTCGTGGTGCAGCGACAATACAGCAATAGCGACGGTAACTTCTGACGGAGTTGTAACGGGCGTTTCGACAGGCAGTACGACAATATGGTACACCGGTTGCAGCAACAGCGTATCGAAAGAGATAACAGTAATGGTCGATGACAATTACAATTATCCTGACATCCGTCTTCGCTCATGTCCATCCGGCACGTTCAATTTGTCGAAATACATTGATACGGTTGGAGTACACAGTGTATCATGGTCGTCATCGACAGGCGGAATAGTAATTCTTAACGGCGAACTTGACGCTTCTCAACTTATCAATAACGCTACATATACCTTTAAATATACGGTTATCGCCGGCTGCAGCAATACCCCGGTAACCGGGAAGGTATATCTGAAAACGCTCGGCGACAACGAATCAATACTGTGGCGCGACACTATAGCGATATGTCACGAATATGCCGAAGCAGTGAACATTGACAGACTGTTCGGCATCGAAACAGGAGCGACGCCTGTAACGACGATACCGCCGGGGTACATCACATTGAGCTCGTATGGCGGCACAATCTTCAACGGCAAACAGTTTTATGACGACAATCAGCCCGGTAGCGATACTTATCACGGCGTCAACAATGTGGTGAAGGTAGAATTTACCTGCACGCCGTCAGGCAGTTGTCAATCGGGCAAAACGTATAAGCGCGTGATTGTGCTGACGCCGGATTTGACAAAATAGGATGATTAGCAAAATTGGGTGACGGACTATAACAGTCCGTCATTCTGAACTTGTTTCAGAATCCTCTACACAAAAAAGGTTGCGGGTCAAGCCCGCAATGACGGGGTCAAGCCCGCAATGACGGAACAGTCAAGCCCGCAATGACGGGTCAAGAACGCCGAGGAGTTGAACTGCTACGCAGTTCTAAAGAGTTGGCGACATATACCCCCGAGCTGCGCCTTCGGCTTGCACGGGGTTATTCAAATTGAAGTCCTCCGGACTTCGTTTCCTGCATTGCAGAAATGGGTTCTTGAAAAAAAAAGGG
>JAISXV010000032.1 GCA_031270335.1 Prevotellaceae bacterium
AATCGTTCGGTTGTGCCGCGTCTCGAAAATTTGACTTCGGCAACCACTATGCGTTCGTCCCATGTCCATACGGCGTCGATGCGTCCCTTGTCGGTCGAAACTTCGGCTTCGACTTTAAATCCCAGCATGTTGAGCCATAACAGTAACATCGAATGATAATATGCCTCGCTCTTCAGATGCAACTGATAGGGAATGTTAGCAAACAATTCCTTCACACTCTGCTCGAATTTGGAAATATCGCCGTCGAAAAGCGTATGCATCATCCGGCTGCGTACAACTCCTGTTTGCGAATCAGGAAAATTAGCAAAACTGCCGACTAAATGCTCCATCATTGCCTGACGTACTTCTTCGTTAGGTATATCGAGGGTAAAATTACGTTGCTGAGTGAAAACGTCGGTTGTGATGCTTTTTACGGTCAGATAACCGGTTTGGAAGAGCAACAGCTGGGCGTCAAGCGTATGTATGTCGAACTTGTCAAATCCAGATTCCTGTATCTGCGATGGTTCGGTCAAAAGACGTATTTCGTTACGGTCTTTTATCAAATTAACTAAAAATGTCGGCGTTCCGGAAGCAAACCAGTAATCCTTAAAAATTTTTTCCGTAAACAGCAGAAGCGTTGAAAAAGGGTTGTAAACAGAGTTTTTGCCATCCCATGAATAACCGTTATACCAGTAACGTATTTTATCAAGCAATTCTTCACGAGTAATATGTTCGTGTTCTGCCATTTCATCAATATAATCCGCAAAGTTTGATTCCAGTTCTTGCTGCGTATAACCGCAAATGGTCGCAAATTCCTGTGACATAGTTATATCTCGCGGGCTGTTCAATCCCGAAAACAGCGATACTTTCGAAAATTTCGAAACACCGGTAAGAAACACAAAACGCAGGTGGTCGTCATCGGCTTTCAACACCTGATAAAAGTCGTGCAACAACTGCCGGTTAATGTCTGCTGCAGCAATATCATTAAGATTGTCGGTTATTGGTTTATCGTATTCATCAATGAGAACAACAACTTTTTTGCCTGTTGAAAGATGTATGCCTTCGATTAACTCTTCAAATCTGCCGGGAATGGTATCTTGATATAAAATTACATTGTTTTTTTTCGCAATTGCATTAATTTTGCCTGACAATGAAAGTTTTACGTCTTCCGTTCCATGGTTAGCCATTCCGCCGAAATCAATTCTGATAACGGGATTGGTTTCATTCCAATTCCATTTATCGTAAATATACAAACCCTCGAAAAGTTCTTTACGACCTTCGAAAAGTTCTTGCATTGTACTTATAGTCAAAGACTTTCCAAACCTGCGCGGTCGAGAAAGAAAATAAGGTTTATCGGTTGAAACCAATGATAATATATCTTTTGTTTTATCAACATAAAGATAATCATTGCTTCTTAGCTTCTCAAATGACTGTATTCCTGCCGGTAAACGTTTCATGACATTTATATTACATTAAATTATCGGCGCAAAGTTACAACATTTTTTAGATATTAGTGAAATTTTAATTAAGATTTCCAAGATTAAATACAAAAAAGGCTGCGTCAAGCATTTTGACACAGCCTTTCTGATTGAATAACAGAAACCGTCATTGAACGATTTTCGTCGGATGTTACTTGCTTACGCCGCCGAGTGAGGCGATTTCAGCATCGGCAAGTAGCGCATTGCTTTAGGAGGCAAAAATCCTACTAATCCATTAATTCTATAAATCTTAATCCTCAATTCAAATACTTGTCGAACCATTCTGTTATTTCCGACAGTCGTTTAATCCGGTTGACAGGTTTTCCTGAGCGTGAGAGTTCGTGATTTTCGTTGTCGAAGATTACGATACGCGAGGGTATTTCAAAGTATTGCAGAGCATAATACAACTGTAAACCTTCGACTAACCAGCAACGATAATCCTGTTCGCTGTGTATAAACAGAGTGGGCGTTTTGACTTTATCGGCGTATTTCAGCGGGGAATAGTCCCAAAGCAGTTGAGCGTTTTTCCAGATATCCGTACCCCAATAGTTGTAAGTGAAAGAATAACCGATGTCGCTTGTGTTGCTGAACGACAGCCACGATGAAATACTCCGTTGCGAAGCGGCAGCCTTAAACCGGTCGGTTTGCCCGATAATCCAGTTGGTCATCAAGCCTCCGTACGAGCCTCCGGTAACGCCAAGACGGTTTTCGTCGATGAAATCCGTCTGTTTCAATACAGCGTCAGTGAAAGCCATCAGGTCGCGATAGTCTATCGCACCTACCTTGCCGCGTATATCCGAAAACTCCGAGCCGCGTCCCGAACTGCCCGTCGGATTAGTGAAAAATACCGCATAACCCCGATTTGCCCAATACTGCATTTCGTGGAAAAACACTGTTCCGTAAGCTGTTTTCGGACCGCCGTGAATATCAAGAATCGCAGGATATTTCTTTCCCTTTTCGTAACTGGCAGGAGGTAACACATAACCGCGAAGTTCGATGCCCGATTCGTTGGTAAATCGAATCTCTACCGGTTTCACAATATTATATTCGTCGAACACCGGCTTGTTGATTGCCGTTAAAGGCGACGCCTCGCCGTTTTTGTCGATGAAGTAAATTTCGGCGCCCTGCTGTTCGACAAACGCAACGGCAAGAAAACCATCTTTGTAAGCCTGATATTCCGACACCGTAATCCGTCCTTTGACGAGCGGAGTAATCTTTGCGTCCTTATAAGCGAGGTGAACAAGCGGCGCATAGTCCACATCGGTAGTAACGAAGCGGATACCCTTGTCGTCGAAAGTCACTTCCGCCCGTCCGCCGCCGATGTCCGTGCCGATACTGTTTCCGATAGCGTAAATTTTGCTGTCGTAAATCTCCGTCAGCTTGCCGGTTTTGATGTTGAGACGGTATATTCCCGAGTTTTCGATCCGGTTACGTTCGAGCGAACGGTTGATTGTCAGTACGATTTCGTCATTATTCACAAAAATCGCTTCGCCGTACGAAGCCCTGTCGAACAGCGACCATTCTTTCGATTTTAAAGTAGCAACATCAAGCGTAATCAGGCGGTTTCCTTCGGGCTGTTTACCGTAGTAAGCCGGCTTTCTGGTGTATATCAACGTTTTTTTGTCGGGGCTTAACTTTGGCGACGAGGCTGATCCGAGCGTGTCGGAAAGGAGCGTCTGTTTACCTTTGTTGTAGAAATACAGATGCGTACGCAGCCCGCTGACGTCGCCTCTGCCGTTCGACCAAAACGGAAGTTCGTCGTAGATGTGATAGATTTTGTTGTCTTCCTTCTTTTTGAGCGCATCCTTACGGTTGCCTTTATTTTCTTTCAGCAGTCGCTCGAAATTGTGGTCATACTGAGTTGTGTAGAAGAAAACATCGTTGTCGATCCATTCGATATGACCGGCGCGGAACGGAAGCCGCAACCATTCGTTAGCTTCGCCATAGCCGTAGCCAAGTTTCTGAAAGACGGTCAACAGTTCGCCCTTTTTGAGATCGTCGCGGTCTTTATCCTCGCGAACAGCCTGAAAAATAATCCCCCCGTCACGGAAGAAATAATTGGAGACGTCTTTTGCAAGACGCGCCGGAACGCCGTCAATCAGTTGATACAGGGAGGTCGAATAGTTATTTTTTTCCTTATCCGCCTGACTGATGGTGAAAAAGATATTCCCGTCCTGCACTTTGAGGTTGGAAATACGTTTTACGCGAGTGAAAAAATCTATTTCCACCGCCTTTTTGTCCTGTCCCGTCGCCAGCGTAAACAACGTCGCAACGAACATAAATAAAATTGTAATTTTCTTAATCATAATACTTTAATTCATTAATAATAAATATTTATCTTTTATAATTTGCAGATTTCATTTTCCCACAAAAGTACAAAAATATCTGAAACATACTTCGATTTTGCTTTGCATTCATGTGGTAAAAAATTGGATTTCTCCACTCAGAGCGAGAACATTCTCGTCCTAAGCGAAGATTTCCAACTATGTACAGAATTTTGAAAATTATATTTTGACTTGCCGCAGCATCACATCAGCACATTACTCCTGATAATATTGCGGATGTTTACGATATTCGCCCGGATTTTCGCGCACGATTCTGCCTTCGATTTTTTGTTCGCTGAGATAAAGATTGTATATCGGGCAAACGGCTTCGACGGCGTCGCGCAGAATGACTATTTCGTCGTACGTATGCGGCGAACTGACATGCACTGTATATTGAATGTCGTGCAGATAGTTCGGCACAGTTTCGAATCCCGGACGTCCGGCACGTATATCGACTGTGCCTTTGACGCTAACAGCCAATGAATCAAGTATTACCTCACGCGAGGCTGCCTGTATCTCCGTGATGTGAGTGATACAGCTTGTCAACACTGCCAGAAAATGTTCGTTTGCGGTTGGACCAAGGTCGTTTCCCGCAAGATACACCGGATTGTCGTGGACAAAGTTGAAATGCCGGATGTGAACGCGACGCGCTCCCGACACAGGATCAACTTCGACATGCAGACGGTCGATTTGAGGACGGTCGGAACGCTGACGGTTACCTCGTTGCAAAACGGTGTCGGCAAAGAATCCGCCACGATTCTGACGCCAGAGCAGAGCGGCGCGTTTATACTTGAGATATTCGCGCAGTCCGGGTTGATACGGCGGTTTTGCCGTCAGGTCTTTTGGCGTCTGTTTGTAATCGACGTCGCCTTTGATGGTCTGTTTCGTCGAAGCCAGATTGAAGACCGGAGAGTGTTTTTCGGTCAACAGGCGCAACTCTTCCAACTGCTCGTCGGTGGCGGGCGACTTCACGTAAATCGTATAGAGCAGATTGTGAGGATACACTATCCGTTCGGTGGGACGCACCGAATCGGGACGGGAGCGAATCGACACGCCAAGCGAATCGATACGCACGCCAGCAAGCGCCGCCTCGCTGAGATACGTGTCGGCAATGTCGCTGGCGATGACGGTCAATGTCGATTCGGGCGACCCCGGTCCGAGACTGTAACCGGCGAAAGTGTAATCGCTGTCGCTGATAATCTGGTGTCCACGAATCCGTATCCTGCGTACGCCGGCACGTTGTTCGGCGGTAGTGCGGGCGCTCAGGACAATGGGTTGAAGTTCGTCGCTGGGCGTCTGTTCGAGTAACTGAAGAGCGGTAAGACGCCGCTTCAGAAAATCGTTGAGCGAAGGATATGCCGCCTTAAATTTCTCCTCAGCCGCCTTCGTCTTGAATATCGACGGATAATCGGTCGATAACTCAACCAACTCCGTAGAATCTTTCTTTTGTCGCGGTTGGCACGACGCCAACAAAATCGACAATAATACCAGTCCTCCTAAAACAAGGACTCTGCCGGAAAATATCCGGTCACTTTTTTTAATACTAAATTTTAAAGTCATACTAATTTTATATTTTAAAGTTGCGTTTTCCCGTATCTAATGCCATAGTAAGAAAAACGCTTTGTTTATTTTTTATAAAACAGAAACCACTAATTTCAGAGTGCAAAGGTAAAGGTGTTTGAAATACTGTGCAATACCATCTTTGTGGTATTTTTTGTTTTTTAGCCATTTGCTTTTTGTAGGTCGTTACAATTTTATCACTTCCACGCTTTCGTTTTGTAGCTTTGGCATAGCAGCGCCGAAGTTAGCGCCTTTGTACGTCGGGTCGCTCAGATGACACATATTTTTGCGTATAATTGTCAAGAACAACGATTTCGGAACGTGTTCCGATTCGCAGGTGTGCGCCCCAAAGTCCCAGTCCCGATGTGATATAATATTGAGTATCGCCTTTTTGCAGATACCCGTACGATTTTTCGTACACCTTTCGTGCAATGAGATTTATGGGGAAAATTTGCCCGTCGTGAGTATGTCCCGAAAACTGAAAATCGACGCCTGCTTTCTGTGCTTCTTCCAAGTGTTGAGGTTGATGGTCGAGCAGGATAATCAGTTTGTTATGGTCGATTCCACGCATGATTTCTTTCAATGGTTTGCGGTTTCCGTTAGTACGGTCGTCACGTCCGACGATATAGATGTCTTCGGTCGGTTGGGCGACGCTATCTCTCAACAGTACAAACGTTTCGGAAAGATAACGCAAGGCTTTTTCTTTGTTTCCGTAATATTCGTGATTTCCCGGAACAGCGTAAACCCCTTTGGACGCTTTGATTTCCTTGAGTTTAGCCAGCATGTTTTTCGATTCGACAGGACGAACGCTACGGTCGAAAATATCTCCGCACAAAAGAACGATATCCGGGTTTTGACTGTTGATAAGCTCCACAAAATCATCGAGTTTATTGTTTCCCGTCGTGTAACCCAGATGCAAATCGGAGGCTACAACAATTTTCGGTACCTCGTTTATCCGTTTATCAGTCTTGAAATCAGGATTTACGACCGATGGATTGTTGAATCGTATTACGCCGACGACAAATATAACCGCAACTGTTCCTACAACGGAAAAAAACACGTATAAGCTTGTTGTTTGCGGATTTACAGTAAAAAAATCGGGCAAAAACGGAAAGAATCTGTTAATCAAACGTACAATGTCAATAATCAGGACAATCGGGACAGAATAGAGCAGCGAACACAGCCAGGTACCACCAACATGCTGCATTACAGACACTACGCCAATCGGAAACTTGTTTTCAAAAAACATCCCCACGAAAAAGATCACCGCCAAAACACAAATCGCTATCGAAAATACAATCCTGAACACGCCATGCGGCAATGAGTGTAATCCTCTGAACAGAAGATAAATATTAGCGCCAAGATATGCTGCAAGTATTAATATAAAAAACATCCACCTCATATTTTAATATGGTCTGACATCACGATTTTCGTAATAATTGATAAACGCCCTGTTGACGGTTTTATTGCCGCCCGGAGTAGGATAATTCCCGCTGAAATACCAGTCGCCGGTGTTGTCGGGACAGGCATTATGCACGCCTTCAATCGTTTGGAAAACCAGTTCGACTTCGGCGTTCATGTCGTCGGGACGAAGCATTTCCGCGATCTTTTTGGAAATCTGTTCGTCGGTAAACTGCGCGTAAATTTCTTTGACATGATTGACGATTTGCTCTTTCGATAGATTTTGCTGCTCTAAACATTTCCGGTAAACGTCGCTTATAATGTGCCAGTTACCTGTTTCGTGCAACAGTTCTATCGCCGCTCTGAAAGCGCAAAATTCCGTCATACGCGTCATGTCGATTCCGTAACAGTCGGGGTATCTTATCTGTGGAGCGGAGCTGACGACTACGATTTTTCTCGGATTCAACCTGTCGAGCATCTTTAAAATACTCGTTTTCAGTGTTGTTCCACGAACGATAGAATCGTCGATTATCACCAGATTGTCGCCCTGTTTGACAACGCCGTAAGTTACGTCGTAAACATGTTCGACCATGTCGTTTCTCGAACTGTCTTCGGTGATAAATGTCCTTAATTTCACGTCTTTAACAGCGATTTTTTCGATACGCGGCTTGTATTTGATTATGTCCCACAACTCTTTGTCGGACAGTGGAGCCGGCGCATTCAGTATCTTTTTATGCTTTTCTTTGACAAGATATTCGTCGATTCCTTTCAACATGCCATAAAAAGCAGTTTCGGCAGTGTTGGGAATGTACGAAAGCACAGTGTTTTCCAAATCGTAGTCTATTGCTTTCAAGATACGTGGTATCAGTTGATAGCCAAGCGTTTTCCGTTCTTCGTAGATAGATTTGTCCGTTCCTCTCGAAAAATAAATCCGTTCGAAAGAACACGATGCCCGTTTTTGGGGCTGCTTTATCATTTCTTCGGAATATGTACCGTCTTTTTTGATAATCAGAGCGTTTCCCGGAGCGATTTCTTTGACGTCTTCGACATTCAATTTAAACGCCGTCTGTATAACCGGTCGTTCCGATGCTGCAACAACAACTTCATCGTCAGCGTAATAGAATGCCGGACGGATTCCGTTGGGGTCTCTCAGGATGAAAGCGTCGCCGTTGCCAATCATTCCTTCGATTGTGTATCCTCCGTCGAAATATTCTGTCGCCTTCTGCAATATGCTCACAACATCCAGATTGTCTTCGATTAAGCGTGCGATTTCTTTTCCGTCGGTTATTCCCTGTCCGACATATTGGTAATGTTTCTTATCGTATTCGGTATCAAGAAAAAACCCTATCTTTTCGAGGACTGTAACAGTATCGGACAAATCTCTGGGATGCTGCCCTTTGTCAACTAAACGGTTGAAGATTTCGTCCACGTTGGTGAGATTGAAATTGCCTGCAAGTACCAGATTTCGAGCCTTCCAGTTGTTGAAACGCATGACGGGATGCACATTTTCTATCGTTGTCTTTCCGTGCGTTGCGTATCGCAGGTGTCCCAGTAGCAATTCGCCTGCATATCTGACATTTTCGCCCGCATTATCGGGATTTTCGGATTTCTGTATCTTGGAATTGATTTCGTCGAACACATCGCGTATCGGACTTTTCGAGTCCGAACGTGCGCGGTCGATATACGGACGACCGTAAGTGGGATTCAGCTTCAAAGTAGCGACTCCGGCTCCGTCCTGTCCTCTGTTATGTTGCTTTTCCATAAGGAGATACAGCCGTTGAAGTCCATACATCCATGTGCCGTACTTTTTTCTGTAATAACTAAGCGGTTTCAGCAATCTGATAAACGCTATTCCACATTCATGTTTTATATTATCGCTCATAAGGGGGGAAAATTAATGGGTACCGACACCAGAGACGCCGCAGGAAAGGCGGAAAGCAATGTCCGCTTCATCTTTTCGGCTTCGCCCTTTGTTCTGTAATCGCCGACTTCGACATAAAAATTCGGAGAGTTATGTGTCACATATACAGGAAGTCCGGGATATGTTTTTTCGATGTCGTTCTTTATACTCGCCGCTCTTCGAGACGCCGCCTGATTGCTGTCCCTGAATATCCGTATTCGGTAACCTCTTAATGGTTTGTTCTTCTGTGTTTTCATTCCGTTGATAACTGTCCTGACGTCGTCGCCTCCTAAAATCACTTTTCCCTCGCCCGTCTGCGACAATTTGTCGAAAATGTCATACGCCGATATGGTATCCAACGGATTAAATACCGTAGAATCCTGAACGTTCTGCGCATTTCCCGCAACAGATAACACAATACTAATCAATAAAATTATCGTTGATAGATGCTTTTTTTTATTCATATAAAATATAACAATATTGCGGCGCAAAGTTAGATATTTTTTTTCGAAACTGCAATGTAAAAATTTAAAAACAGTATATGTCAGGCATTTTCCGGACAATTATCAATTATTGATTACCTTTGCGCAGAAATTTTAAAGTAAAATAACATAAAGATGAAAAAATCTCAATGTAATTATTTGATTGTTTTGATGTATTTTATGGCGACGGTTTCGGGGCAGGGTTTTGCGAAAAATGTCAGGCAAGATAACTCGCTGTTTCAATGGGATATAAAGTCGAATAACCAGTTTGCCTTGAAACATAATAATAAAATCGTATGGCAATTCAACGCCGATTCGTCAGATGCATCAAAACCTTATTTTGATCCGCTTTGCGTTGTTGGCGGTCAATCTCTTACTTTGCCCAAACCCGCCGATCATATCTGGCATCTCGGACATTGGTTTTCGTGGAAATACATCAACGGCGTCAATTATTGGGAGACAGACCAAAACGGTATCGCACAAGGCGAAACATTTTGGTCAACCCCTAAACGTGAATTAAACAGTGACGGCAGCGCGCAGATTTCTCTTGAACTTGGTTATCGTCCGCGCAAAGAAGAAAATGTTCCGGCATTGGTGAAAGAACATCGTGAAATTGTTATTTCCGCTCCTGATTCCGATGGAGCGTATTCACTGGACTGGATACAGCAATTTACTGCTATGGAAGACGTTATATTTGACCGTACACCGATTATCGGAGAAAAAGACGGCGTTCATTTTGGCGGTTATGCCGGTTTGTCTGTTCGGTTTTCCAACGAGTTGAAGGAGGTGAAAACGGTTACGACAGATTCTACAAACTTGCGCAAATACAACAATAACTATATTCACATTTACGATGTGGCGGCTGTTGAGCAAAACGGAGTAATCGACGGACAAGAATACGGTATTGCGATTTTGTCGCATCCCGATTCGCAATATGGACGCAATTGGTATATTATTGAAGAACAAAATTTTACGTATATTAGTCCCGCGATTCTTTTGCAAGGCGCCGTCAAGTTATCAAGAGGTGAAACGTTGACGTTGTATCATCGGGTTCATGTTCACAAAGATCGTTGGGACGCTGTCAAATTAAACAAAGCTGTATCGGATTTTTTAGAAACGAAAAACAAACAACTTATATCACAATAAAGGGTTACTTTATGGGATTCAGAACTTAAAGAAATTCTTAGCATTATAATACGACACGTTTTCGACTAATTGCGCCAGAAATGGCAATTCCGATTCGGGTAATAAACCCTGTTCGACGTCGGAGCCAATCAGATTGCAGAGAATCCGGCGGAAATATTCGTGACGCGTGTACGATACAAAACTGCGCGAATCGGTCAACATCCCGACAAATCGGCTCAACAGACCGAGATTCGACAACGTGTTTAATTGCGCTTCCATTCCCGTTTTCTGGTCGAGAAACCACCAACCCGAACCAAACTGCATCTTTCCGGCAACCGAGCCGTCCTGAAAATTGCCGAGCGTAGTAGCAACGAGTTCGTTATCACGAGGATTCAGATTATAGACAATCGTTTTCGTCAATTTATTGTCAATATCAAGCCTGTCGAAAAATCGCGTCATTGATTTTGCTACCGTCGGGTCGCTCATTGAATCGAAACCCGTGTCGGGACCAACAGTTTTGAAAAACCGGGTGTTATTGTTCCTGATAACACCGTAATGAAACTGCTGCGTCCAGCCCTTTTCCCAGTCCATGATTGCGCCTTCGTACAGAATCGCCGACTTGTATTTTGCAATTTCCGGCGGAGTGAGCGCTTTTCCGCCATATACCTTATTATATATAGCGTCGATTTCGGACATAGTAAAATCTTCGGCGTAAAACTCTTCGAATCCATGGTCGGACAGTTTGCAGCCCACGCTTGCGAAAAAATCGTGCCGTTTGCGCAAAGCCTCAATCAAATCGTTGAAACTGCTGATAGATACTCCCGAAACTTCGGACAGTTGTTCCGCATAAGCGCGGAAATTTGCCGGATTTTCTACAGCCATAGCCTTGTCGGGACGCCATGTTGGCAAAATTTTTATCGAAAAACCATCGTTTTTTAACGCAATATGATGTGCGAGCGAATCAACAGGGTCGTCAGTAGTGCAAACTACTTCGACATTAAACCGTTTCATAAGATTACGCGCCGAAAATTCCGGAGTACGCAGTTTTTCGGAACATTCGTCAAAAATATCCTTTGCCGTTTCGGGTTTCAGGAGTTTGGTAACGCCGAATGTCGCTTTAAGTTCGAGATGCGTCCAATGATATAGCGGATTACGCATCGTGTAAGGTACTGTTTCCGCCCACTTTTCGAATTTTTCCCAATAACTCGCTTCCGTTCCGGTGATATATCGTTCGTCGATTCCGTTTGTCCGCATGGCGCGCCATTTGTAATGGTCTTCCGCCAGCCAGAGTTCGCCGAGATTATCGAATCTGTAATCTTCGGCAATCAGTCGCGGGTCGAGATGACAGTGATAGTCAATTATCGGCAAATGTTTTGCATGTTCGTGATAGAGCTTTTGAGCAGTATTGGTCTGCAAAACAAAATTATCGTTTAAAAATTTTTCGTTCATAATCATTACATTTCTTTGTGCAAATGTAATGATTTTTTTCTAACAGGAATCATATCGCAAACTCTTTCGATATTCCGCCCGAATATGTTCCGCCGGTGTTGTAACCGTTGACAGTTGTTCCGCCGCTGATACTTCCGCCGGAAAGCAGGATATATGAGCCGCTTACAAGTCGCGGGTCGGAGAAAATCACAGTTACTGCAGAGCCTGCCGTTGCGCCCGCAATCACAGGAATGTTGAACAGTAAGAGCATTTCGCCGTTAGCGTTCCTGATAGCGATAGAGCTGCCCGCCGAGCCTTGAATACGAACAGATCGTTGTGTTCCTGCAGGATTGCTCATAGCCATGCCTCCGCCATGCGTGCCTGTGATGATTCCGCCGTTGACCTGAAAGTTGCGTTCGGCGTCGAAAGATTCGCCGTCGCCGCGGATACCGTTGGCAATTGTCAGTCCGCCATTAACAGTAAGCGAGCCGTTGCTGTCTATCGCATCCTGTCCCGAAGCCGCGCAAAAGATATTTCCTCCGTTGATGACAATTCCTGTTTCGGCGTTAATGCAGTCGTCATAAGTGCGAATGTCGATATTTCCGCCATTGATCGTCAGAAGACTTTTGCTTTCGAGTCCTTCGCCGCCTTCGGTCTTTTGCGTACAGTTGATATAAACCGTTCCGCTGTTGATAGTCATATTTCCTTCGCATTTAATGGCTTTTGGATTGGCATAGTCTGTGCCGTTGTCGCCGAAACCGCCCGGTCTTCCGCTACTGTTTCCCGAAACGTAAAATCGTTCGCCCGAAGTTCCGGCAACGAGAACAAGGTCGGCATTGTTAGCGCCTTGATTGCCAACAGTTATTGTTCCGCCGGCATTGATGCACTTGCCGCCCGTTCCCGAACTGCTGCACGTGATATTACCGCCAAGCAATGAGATGTTTTGGTCGCTTTTTATACATGCTGCCGTGTAAGAATCCGGCAAACCTGTCGTGGCGGTGTAAGTTTTTCCGTCGCCGACGACACTGATGTTGAGCGTTCCACCGCTAATCACGACATCGCCGTCAGCCGAAACGCCTTTTCCTCCGTCGGAAGTCGCACGGCTTTCGATTTGAACAGTCCCGCCTGTGATGCTGATATTGGCGTCGCTTTTTATAGCCGTGCAGTACGACGGATCGTAACCGCCATCGACCGCTTCGAGAACAGTAACGCCCGATGTAACAGCGGATATCGTGCCTCCGCTGATTGTGATACCGGCTTTACTGCTAATCCCTTTCGACTGCGCTCCCGACACGCTCATCTCAATGACGCCTCCTGCGATACTTATTCCGGCGTCGGCTTTGATACCTTTTGTGTCATCGGCAGAAGAGACGATACTGATGTTTCCGCCCGTGATTTCCGCCGCGCCCGAACCGGCGTCAATGCCGTCGCCCGAAGCGTTGATATTCAGCGAACCGCCCGACTGTACGAATCCGTTTTCCGCATGAAAACCGTCGGACGCCGCTGATGTGATTTCGATATTGCCACCGCGTAC
>JAISXV010000071.1 GCA_031270335.1 Prevotellaceae bacterium
CGATATGATGAAATAGATTTTTGCAGTTTTGATATTGCCGGAAGGACACTGAATAGAATATTCCACGTTGTCGATACCATATTGATTCGTGTGCGGAGTGTATGTGAATGTATTGTCGGAGTTTTTCGTCATACTGCCCATTGTCAAACCAGAATTGGGAACAATATTAACGACAACGTTCGAACTGCATGGGTAAACATCGTTTGCGAGAGCGTCGAAAGTGACCTCGGTGTTATACAGAAGCGCTATCGTATCAGCGACAATGTTGCTGTCTTCGACTGCAAGCGCTATGGATTTGGATACAACCCGGCAGTTTTTGTTGTTTATAGTCGATGGATTACTTACAACGAAACGATAATAACCTTTGTCGGATAATGCAGCGCTGTTGATAGTGTAAGTCGAGCCTATTGCTGTTGCGGATTCTATTTTAGTTGTGCCGGCAACAAGATTCCAGTCAATATTATTTGCGCTGTATTCCCATTGTGCAGCGAGTTGATTGTCCAAAGTAGTGAATGTACCGTCGTCAATATACGCTGCTTTGAAATCATAACTTTTGCCTACAAATGTTGTGTCGAACAGTTTGTTTTCGACGGTAATTGGAGGAAAACAAACACGTATTTCGATATCGTCCAGAGCAAAGTCGTTACCGTTCCATCCGCCTGTGTTATTGTAGATTCGAAGAGTTAAACTGCTTTGTCCTTTGGGATCGAAGGTGAAACCGTAGTTTCTCCATTTTATCGCGTCTGTATTATCGCGAGGAACTTTCGAAGTAACATACGTTCCGATAATATTACCATCATTATCCGACAATTCGAATTTCAAAACAGGATCGTCAGGAATAATTGAGCTATTCCAATCTTTTTTTATTTCGTTGGCTACCCATGCCGAAAAATACATTTTATTGATGTTGCCGCACAATCCTGTGATTGTGGTTTCGTAGAATTTACCTGCATTATCGGATGCATCTACCAAAAACATATATCCTTTTGTCATATCGTTGAAATGAGTATGATCGCTGAATTTCTGGTGCCATGGAGTGTACCCGTTATCTACGTATTTTACAAGTGCATACTGGTCAGCTTTTATTTTGTCATCACCACTTAGAAAGGTGTATTTTGTTGCGTTTTCGGGCAATTTTGTTAGACTGATTCTCGGATCATTCTCATTGTTTCCACCGAAATCCTCACTAAACAGCACCTGTCCATCAACGATACAACCTGTCGGATTGATATCTCCGCAATTTTCGGATTTATGTACCGATATTTCGTAGCGCGATGATTTGAATCCTTTATATCTTGCTTCGACATACCGGGTTTCTATATCCGAACTGTTTTTAGTAAGTATCAATGAATCTATTGCAGTTGGCGGAGAAGGATTACCGCCTGTAGGAGCATTGTACCAGTAGTATTGGACGTCCTGTATTTTATTCATTCCAATCACAATCGTAGCGTCGGGGCATGCCACATTATACATTGATTTAGGTTTCGATACGATAAAATATACTGTTGCATCGTAAGAGCCTACTGATTGAGGGTTGCATGTAACCGAATATTTAACACTGTCGATACCATACCAGTTTCGTGTTGGCGTATATGTATATATTTTGTTGTTTTCCGTCAAAGCGCCATGTTTTACACCATCCATGATATTTAAAGTTATATCATTTGTATTGCAGTTAAGCATCCCGTCGACAACTGCGTTGAAACTGACGGAAGTATTATACAGAAGTGCAATCGTATCGTTGGCGGTCTTTCTGTCGGGTTTCACAGTCACAAAATCACTAACCGAGGTACAGCCTGCTGCCGAAGTAAAAGTAAATCGTACTGTGCCTTCGGCAACTCCTGTCGCCACTCCTGCCGGTGTAACAGTGGCAACATTATTATCGCTGCTCTTCCAGGTTCCGTTTGCCGACGACAAAAGAGTTACGTTTTCGTTTACACGCATTTCGGACGGAACAGTGAGAACAGGCGTCTCGACCGTGAAGTTTGTCGATATCGACTGCTCAACCTCATACAAGTCCACCACATCCATACGAACGGTATGATTTCCCTGAGCCAGAGTTGCATAACACGACAACTTATCGCGATAAGCATACTGTTCAACTCCATCGATAAACCATTTTAAAGTCAAAGGATTTTTTGCGTATTCAACTTTTGCCTTAAACTCTACATTGTTCTCGCAAAGCGTTGTTCCCATTGCTTGCTGATGATTGACCCCATTAACAGTAAACGCCATGTTCAGATTATACATCGAGGCTCCCGCCAGATAATAATACGATTCATGATCGCCAAGACCGGCGACCAACACCGTCAATCCTGCCTGATTGCTGAAAGTATGAGGAGAATCGTCGGTTAAGGCATATTGAGCAAAAGAATATCCCTCCCGGTCAGTCCACGACAGAGCAGCTGTTGGCGTGAGTCCGTTTATTTTTGTCTCATTTTTTGTTGCAGTGGGAGTTACAATTATGGCATAATTGGCGTCTATAGTCGAAAAAGTGTTCGGTGAATTATTAGGTATAAACGAGCTGATTGTCGTTACAGGCACGCTTTGTTCAACCGGAGGAATCCATACGTTTGCCGGTCCGCCGTATGTAGAAGTATTTCCCGGCGAATGTGAGAGCAGAAACGAACACACTCCTACAGGTTTATTTGAAGTAATAATACATCCGTTATTGGTGTTATCTATCTCTAACTCTGCGAATTGTCCTTTGCCCAATGTTTTACGGGCGCCGATAATGTTAGCGCCTTTGTATTCGATTTCTGTTCCGTCCTGCGAAGCCACAACACGTATCCGTAACCTCTCCTGATTAGCAACGTTCTTAAGACTTGGCACAAAAAAAGTCTTTCCCCACGAATTTACCGGCGCCATTTGCTGATAAAGGTTCTCCCAATTGGTTGCGACATTGGGGATCACCGCTGATCTGTGAGTATCAAAGTGTGCTATCGGTTTGTCCGATACCACCCGATATCCCGACATCTCTCCATCCAAAGCATAATACACAACTTTTCCCTTACTTAAATTAGTATGGTTGACTATCTGTGTATTGTTGTTGTTGTAAATAGTAATATCAGTGTCGTCTTCCGTTGCCACCAGCGTCATAGCATCTTTCAAATAAGCACTTGATCCAGTGTATGAAATATGATAATATTCTTTTCCCAAAGCATTTATGGGCAACACATTAGTCGCATCTCCCATACCGTTATATCTGATTAATGCATAGACGGATACGGGTTGGTCGGATGTTATATGCAATGAGTTGGAAGTCGTTGTTCCCAACACATTATCGCTGTACGAATAAACGGCAGCTTTTTCGTTGTCTTTTAATATTCTGGTGTAAACCGTATTTGCAGATACATGCACATCAGTTTGATTCAGTTGCGAATTTGCCGAGAAATAAAAATCGACGTATGTTTCTGCAGTTGCTACAATTTTTATTTGAATATCAAGATGTCTGGAATCGTATATCATAGAACCATTTTTAGTGCCATCTAACCCTTTGAATTGCCCGAAAGCCACCCAAAAATCTTTTCCTGTAGTAGTCTGCGCATACATTCCGTTCGAGGTAAAGGCAAATAAAACCGCTACTAACACACACATTTTTGTTAAACTTGTCATCATTATACTTTTTTTCATCATACTTATCATTTTTTTACTCTAAACTATTTACCGTGTTATTCCTTATTTACGGGCGCAAAGGTACAACGAAACATAAAAAAACCAACATTTTTTATGTTTTTTAACATAATATTTGTGGATTATTTGGAGTGTTACACAGGTGTTTTCAATCTAAATAACTATTTATCAGATATTTTATCTGCTATTGGAGTTTTGTACAAAAAACATGTTGCATAGCATAAAAGTTAAAATTATATTTATGTTTTTTAACATAAAAAAACATGTTTTCCCCCTATTTTCCAAAAAAAAAATCCAAGTTCGCACTATTGGAATACACCCAATAAACTTTCTCCGTTTTCGCATATAAAAAAAATGTGTACCTTTCCTTTATAAATCCCACGAATTCAGTTCATAGTTATTTTATCTATCAAACTGATATACAGTATATATTTGTTATACTTTATATCACATAAGACAAAACAATA
>JAISXV010000111.1 GCA_031270335.1 Prevotellaceae bacterium
GCCGAAAAAATCGACAGTCCCGAAAATTTTGATATTCCCGTGATGAAAATAAACTGTATATAATCGTCGGCGCCTTTCATCACCCGATAAAAATCGTGTATCGTTTTACGGATGATATCCAATTTAGGGTTGAAAAGATTGTCAATGACAGGACAGTCATATTCATCAATCAATACAACTACATTTTTACCTGTTTTTTTGCGCAATGCACGAATCAAATCATCGAAGCAGTCGGATGCAGTTTCCTCTTGAAGACTTACTCCATATTCTTCTGCTATATTGCTTAAATAACGACACATACGACGTTCCATTATCTCAGGTGTGGAATGATTGATACGTGTCCAGTCTATTCTGATAACCGGATACTGTTGTTCCCAGTCCCATTTATCATAAATATACAGTCCCTTAAATAAATCCTTTCGACCTCTGAACAAGGCTTCCATCGTGCTTATCAACAATGATTTTCCAAACCGGCGAGGTCGGGACAGAAAATAAATTTTTCCGGTCGAAACTATACGGTAGATAAGTTCTGTCTTATCCACATATAAATAGTTTTTACTGCTTATGTCTTCAAATGACTGTATTCCTATCGGTAAATTTCTCATGATAAACAAATTTTAAAATCCGGGTGCAAAGATACGATTTTTTTTCGAATATATATTTTGATCAGAATTTCCGATTAAGATTTATAGGATTAAAAGATTTGGAAGGATTGCCTTCGAAACTCATAACTCAATTTCGCGCCCATTTTTCGAGGAAAGGCGTTTTTCCTTTTTCGACTCGTCGCGTAATCAGCAGCCAGAACAAAAACGGTTGTAACGAATAGGCTATCACCACCGTAGAAACCATGCCGATAAATGTAGCTATACCTATGGAATAAATAGCGGGATGAACTGCAAAAAACAGAGATAATATCACGATAATCAATATTATAGCCGAGAAAAATATGGCAGTCTTGTGATATACCAGCAAAGATTGCTGTTTGTTGTGGTATTTAGCTAACAATCCGTCCATTATGAAGATACTGTAATCGACTCCTATTCCGAATATGAAACTCGAAATGATGATGTTTATCAGATTAAATTCCAGACCGAAAATCGCCATAACCCCCAAAACGATGTACCAGCTAAGTCCCATCGGCAGGAAAGCGAGAATCGCCAGCACAAAACTTTTCAACGAAATCAGCAATACCAGCAGTACAAACAACGACGACACTATAAGCGTGGTATTGAAGTCGGTATGAATGGCTTTGACCATGCTGTTAGCGTAATATATCGGGTCGATAACAGCCATATTTCTGCTGTCGGCGCTCACTTTTGCGCCTACGTCCAGCAATTTATCCTTGTTCATGCGTACGGGAGTGAATACAAGGTAGTTGTTGTCGGTAACTTCAATCAGATTACTCAGAATAGCGTCGGGGATGATTCCCGCATCGTACAGTGAAGCAGGTTCATACTCCGTATCGAGCATTTCGAAAAACGGCTCGAACGTTTCGGGCGAAAATTTGTGTCGTGCACCTGCGTTGATGATATTTTCCCGCGTTTTTTCTTTTTTTTCCTCTGTCCAGTATGAGTTCCAATGGTTTATGCGCAATTTCTGTTCGCCTGTCGGGATAAACAGGTTTGACGAAGCCGAATAGCCGGCTATTTCTCCCTGTTTCTTCAACTCCTCTAATTTTTGGCAAAGTTCACAGTTGAAAATCAATGCGGAATCCTGATTTTCCGAAATCGTTGCGAAATAATAAGTCCATTGATTTTCGGCTGTTTTCGAGGCGAGTAAATCCTGAGAACGAACAAGTTGCTTATTATTATATCCGATATTCCGCAAGTTGGAATCGAATTGCACATTGTCCGAAACGACAAAACATATTGCACTGACTGTTATTATTAAGACAATCAGCCATATCTGTTTTTCTATCGGATACGAATTTATCTTTTCCAAAAAGGCAAAGGCTTTGTCCGATTTTTTATTGATTTCCGGCTTAAAGAACTGAGGCATATACAATAAAGCGAATATTGTCGTTCCAGCCAAACCCAGCGAAGCAAACAGTCCGAAATCGTGCAACAATTCCGATTCGGTGAGTAACAGGCTCAAAAATGCTCCGATAGTGGTCAATACGCCAAGAATGACGGGCGTGGTCTGGTCTTCCAACACTTTCTCCGGACTGCCAACATACTTGTAATGAGCAATAATATGCAAACAGTAACTGAACGCTACGCCCATAATAATCGCTCCGATACCCAAAGCCATAATCGACATGTTACCTTTAATAAAATACATCACCGACATTGCAAACAGCACGCCGTAAACAATTGGCGCCAACAAGTAAAACAGTGTGGATTTATTCTTAAAACAGCCAAGTAAAAGCGTGAGAATCAAAACTAAAGAAACTGAAACGGTCAACAGCAAATCTCTTTTAATCCGATCGGCATTACTGACGCTTTGCACCGGTTGCCCGTGATAAAGTATTTCGACGTCAGGATTTTGCGTTGCATATTCTTCGACTGCCTGCCGTAACATTTCCACAAACTGTGTGGACAGTTTTGAATCCAGCGTCTTGAAGTTTGGCGCCAGAAACGCCACTACCACAGTAGTATCCGAGGTGAATATATGTCCGTTGTACAGCGCATAGCTTCCGCCCAGCCCGAAATTGCCGATCTGCGACATGAACAGTTTTCGCAACCCGATTGGGTCTTGGATGATTAAATCTTTGTATGCCATTCCGGCGTTCGAGATTATGATGTTGTAGTTTTCAATCATTTGGCGTTCAATCTGTTCTTTATCCAACAGCGAATCTATTTGCGGATACAGCGATTTGTCGATAAATACCGGCGCATTTTCGTACAAAAACGCAATGCCGTCCTGAACAATTTCTTCTTCAACCTGATAAAAGATGCTGCTTATCAAATGATTTGCAGTATCTTTTTCAGCCAGTAATTCTGCAAAATCATCGCAAGCCTGTATCAATTCATCGGTATCAACATCCTCCGACTTTGCATTGAACAGAATGAATACTTTGTCCTTAACTTTCAGATTGGCAAACACAAACTTTTCGACGCCTTTTTCCTCTATCGACGGAAAAAGTTGTGTTATATCTTCTGCAAAATTGATTTTCAGTCCCGAATATGCAAAAAATGCCGTAGATAGTAGCAAAATGCTATAAAATACAATCTTATGTGCTTTGAAATATTTATATATAAAAATAGTAAACTTTGTCATAATTGTGTGTACGCCTCAGGTATTCCTATATGTTTGTGCCTTTATTTTGTTCATAATCAATCGCATATTTAATATTTTCATCTTTAAAATGATTTGCAAATGTAGTGAAAAAATATGTAAATGTGCAAAATGTTTTGACATTAATGTATTAATTTGAGCGACCACAAGAGTCTTGTTTGATGATTAAATTCGTGGACAACATCCCACAGGCGGCAAAAATATCTTCGCCTCTTGATGAACGGATTGTAGTCAATAATCCCTTGGCGTTAAGATAGTTTTTGAAATTCTCCATTGTCGTTTCGTCAGCGGGCGACAGAGGGTTGTCGGGGATTTTATGGAAACGTATCAGGTTTATCCTTAGATCTTTTCCGGAGAGCAATCGAACGAGGGCGGCAGCATGTCGCAACGAATCGTTGACGCCGGCAAACATGATATATTCGAAACTGATTCGTCGGTGAGCATATTCGTTTTTTTCGATCAGTTTGAGGACGTCTTTTATTGGAAACGCCTTTTGCATCGGCATTAATTGACGACGTTCTTCGTCGAACGGACTGTGAATACTGATTGCAAGCCGGCATTGAGAGTTTTTCAGAAACTTTTCTAATCCGGGAATTACGCCTATCGTAGAAACCGTTATCCGTTTGTGACTCCAACCGGCGCCGTAGTCTGCCGTGAGAATTTCCAGACTTTTCAACACCTCGTCGATATTGTCCATCGGCTCGCCCATGCCCATATATACGACATTTGTCAGTTTATCTTTTTCGGGCAGGCTCCATATCTGATTGAGTATCTCGCCGGAAGTCAGATTCGCTTTAAGTCCCTGTCGGGCAGTCATACAGAAACGGCAACCCATACGGCAACCCGCTTGCGACGATATACAGAGAGTCGCCCTGTCGGATTCGGGAATATACACCGATTCAATTGATGCGCCCGAATACAGGCGGTAAAGATATTTTTTTGTTCCGTCCGACGAAACCTGCACATCCAATGGAGGATACACCCCGATTTCATATTCTGAAGACAGCATCTCCCGCGCTTTTTTCGACAGATTGGTAATTGCGTTTATATCCGTGACATTTTTTTTGTATAGCCAATCGGCGATTTGTTTTCCTGCGAACGATGGTAATCCGTTCTCTTTAACGGTCGAAACAAGTTCGTCTAATGTTTTTCCGAACAGAGATTTCACGACTTGCGACTTTTGAAAAGATTGACGAAAATCTTCGCTATCTCCATCAACGCTCCGACTGCAACGATATATCCCAGAATAGTCCACGGAAAAGTAATGACGCCAAGATATTGCATATATAATGTCAAGCCCAAAAACAAAACTCCAACCACAATTTTCATTGTAGAAACAGGGAGCGGTCTTCTTTGTTGATCCTTGATTTCCAACAACTTTTTGTGTTCTTCGAGTTTGGCGATGATTTCTTTTTTCAGCTCTTTGTCAGCGCCTTTACGGTCAAGATACAACAATATGTCGGAAAAACTGTCCTGTCGTTCAATCATTTTTATAGCATAAGCCAACAATTTGTCTTTTTTGTCTTGCTCCATTTTGTAGTTTTAAATATGAATGACTTCTCCGTGAGCAGCAGCAGCAGCTTCGGCGACGGCTTCGCTCATGGTCGGATGAGGGTGTATGGTTTTAAGTATCTGTTTGCCTGTCGCTCCCAACTTCAACGCCAGTGTCAGTCCGGAGATTATCTCGGTCACACCCTCGCCAATCAGATGCGCGCCCAATAGTTTGTCGGTCGTTTCATCGAAAACGAGTTTCACGAAACCGTCTCTGTTACCTGAGGTAGCGGCTTTTCCCGACGCCATGTACGGGAATTTTCCCGTTTTCACCGAAAAACCGGCTTCTTTTGCCGCCTTTTCGGTCATACCAACAGACGCAACTTCGGGAGTTGTATAAATACACGACGGAATATACCTGTAATCAACAGGTTCAACGTCCAATCCTGCGATTTTCTCCACGCATGCAATGGCTTCGCTCGTCGCCACGTGAGCCAAGGCCGGAGTAGCAATGACGTCGCCGATTGCATAAACGCCCTTTACATTTGTCCTGTAAAACGAATCGGTCTTGATTTTACCTTTTTCAACTTCTATTCCAAGATTTTCGAGACCGATGTCTTCGATATTGGCTACAACTCCAACAGCCGATATAACTTTGTCGCAAACCACTGTTTCGGAACCTTTTTTCGTCGATATACTGACGACACATTCATCCTCTTCTTCGTTGATAACGACTGAATTGACCGACGAATTTGTCATCACTTTGATTCCCGCTTTCCGTAACGACCGGCTCAATTGCGCCGACACCTCTTCATCTTCCAAAGGAACAATATTCGGCATAAACTCAACAAGCGTAATTTTCGTATTTAATGAATTAAGGAAGTATGCCAACTCGACGCCTATTGCTCCTGACCCGACAATAACGATATTTTTGAAAATATATTCGGGAAATAAGGCTGTTTTGTAACTCAACACATTCCGCTCGTTGACGGGCAACGAAGATAACTCTTTCGGACGTGCGCCGGTAGCGATAATGATATGCGACGCTGTGATTTCTTTGATTTCGTTGCCCGAAACTTCGACCGTATCCGGCGTTTTCAGCCTGCCATAACCTCGAATCAAGTCAATTTTATTCTTTTTCAACAACATGTCTATACCTTTTCTCATTGTGGCAGACACGTTTTTCGCTCGTTCGACTATTCTGTCGATATCAGCGCCGCCATGTTCGACGAATGTACCATAATCCATCGAATTTTTTACATATTCAAACACTTGTGCGCTTTTAAGTAAGGATTTTGTCGGGATACAACCTCTGTTGAGACAAACGCCGCCAACTTCAGCGCATTCGACTATTGCCGTCCTCATTCCTAACTGTGACGCTCGGATTGCCGCTACATAACCTCCGGGTCCACTGCCTATTACTATTAAATCATATTGCATAACCAAATATTTTTTGCTGCAAAGATAAAGAAAATTTCTTGTCCATGAATTGCACGAATTATGTTCCGCTGAAATCCACATCCTTGAACAGTAGCGACGGGATTCTCATCGACGAGTTTGGTCTCGGGTCGTTACCGATTTCCAGAATATTGTTCCAGAGCGACAGTAAATTTCCTGTGATATTCATTTCGTTAATCGGTTTCGACAGTTTTCCCTTTTCAATAAGGAAGCCCTCGATTCCGAATGAGAAATCGCCTGTACTGCTGTTACTGTTTCCGCCGTTAAATCCTGTAACCCAAATGCCTTTGTCGATTGAAGCAAGAATTTGTTCGTGCGACCGCGTCCCCAAATCGAAATTTACAATTGAATACGATGATACCGTTGGTTCCATATTCAGTTTGATACCGTTGTAAGTGTCTATGAAATAAGTTTTAAGTACGCCATTTTCTATTAAATTTCTTTTCATTGTCGCCACGCCTTCGCTGTCGAACATTCTTGCTCCGAACGCTCCTTTAATATGAGGTTCGTCAACGATGGTAACCTTGTCTGAGATGATTTTTTCGTTCAATTTGTTGATGAGAAACGAATTTTTCTGATGCAAAGCGAATCCGCTCATTGCATGAAGCATAGGCGACAATAAGTTATAAGACTGTGTGTTATCCAGCAACATAAGATATCTTCCCGAATCAATTTTTGTCTGTCCCAACTTTTGCAAAGTCCGTTCATACGCCTTTCGTCCAACATTGTCTTTCAGCAAATTATCGAAATACAAAGCCGCTTCGGACCACGACGAACTTGGACGGGCGTCGCCGTCGCCTTTCATTGCAACCATCGAACACAAAAAATATTTCGAATGAGCAGTCTCGCCTTCGAATCCGTTGCTCGAAATCATATACATAAAACTGTCGTTGTCGTTGTATTCTGCTGTTATCGAAATGATTCGCTCGTCAACGCCGTAGATTTCGTCAACCATATTGCGAGCAATGATGAGTTTGGTGTCGATATTCACTTTTTCGAAATCTTTGTCGTAAGTATCCAAAGTAAACATCGCGCCTTTGTAGTATCTCGAAGAAACAGGCAAAGTCCGCATCGGGTCTTTGTCGAGGTAACGAGTTGATTCTATTGCCGCAACGATGAATTTAAACAGACTTGCTTTTTCCATACGGTTTGTCGAATACGAGCCGTAACGCTCATCGACAAACAATTCGATTTCCATTCTGTTTTCGGAGGCTTGTTGCAGTTTATCAAGGTTTTTGTCGCGATATTCGAACAAACTGCTTGATCCTGAATATATTGTTACTCGCGCGTTGTTTGCGCCGTTGTCCAAAGCAAACTGCATTGCCTCTTTAGCGAGATATTTTTGTTCTGACGAAATCATGGAATTTGTTTTTGTTTAACGTTTTATCTTGTTGGCATATTCTTTTGAGTATTCTTCCCACGATTTTTCGAGATAGTGATTCTCGCTGAAAAACAGGAGCGCCGGCGTCATAAAGTCCGGTTTTTGAGCGCCCTGTATCCGTGTCAACAGCGATACATTTTCATTTAACACGACCATCGAAGGCAAACCGTACCGTTCGCCCGGTTTCGAAGTCGCCAGACTTGAAGCAAGTTCCGCCGACGACACTTTGCGACCATCCGGCAAAGTATGCGTTTCTCTTGATTCGGCGTCTAATTTCACGGGATAATACTGTTCGTTCAATATTTTTGCCACGACAGAATCGGAAAACGTATCTCTGTCAAGCACTTTACACCATCCGCACCAGTCGGCGTAAATATCGACGAATATTTTGCGGGGTTCTTTTTTCGTTGCAGCAACCGCATCATCAAATGTCATCCATTTTACCTGCCCTTTCTTCGATTGCGCAACATTCTTGCTAAAAGCATGAAACGACAATTTTTCTTTCATGAAATCAGGTTTCCGAAATCCCTGAATCATTTCGCTCAACTGCATTTTTTCGTTGATAATCACCATTGTAGGCAATCCCAAACTTTCGCCCGGTTTCGCCATTGCAAGACTTGCCGCAAGTTCGGGCGACGAAAATTTGTTATCTCCCACAGTGTGTGTTTCTTTCGATTCGGAATTTAACTTAACCGGATAGTAATATTCGTTCAGAATCCTGGTTACGCCCGTATCGGAAAACGTTTCTCTGTCAAGTACTTTGCACCATCCACACCAGTCGGCGTAGATATCGACGAATATCTTGCGCGGTTCTTTTTGAGATGCAGCGTATGCTTCCTCAAACTTCATCCATTTGACTTTTTTCTGGCTGTATGCCGGATTAATCGAACTTGTCATTATTGCCACAAACGACAATCCAATCCACAAGTTCCGCAATTTTAAATCATGTTTCATATCTTTATCTTTTTTAATGATATTCAAAGCATTCCCAATTCCAACTTTGCCTCTTCCGACAGATAACTCATGTCCCACGGAGGCTCGAATGTCAATATGATACTCACGCCTTTTACTCCCGTTATGTCTTGCACCCCTTCGTTGACGTTTTCGATAAGTTCGTCAGCTACAGGGCAGTTAGGAGCTGTTAATGTCATTGTTATCAACACATTGGCGTCGTCGCTCACCGTTATTTCGTAAATCAATCCCAAATCATATACATTTACAGGAATTTCGGGATCGTATATATTTTTTAATACTTTAACTATATTCTGTTCTATTTCTAATTTATCCATCTACTAACTAATTAATTTCGAGGCAGCCATATTCTTCATTTGCTTAATCATTGCGGCTAAACCGTTCGATCTTGTGAGTGAAAGATTATCTTTTAGCCCAATCTTTTCGATAAAATACAGTTCGGCATTCACTATGTCGGCAGGTTTTTGCTTCGAAAGAACTCTGATAAGCAAGGAAATCATACCTTTAGTGATTATTGCATCACTGTCGGCAAAATATTTTATCACCTCGTTATCCATAATTCCGTAAACCCACACTCTCGACTGACAACCTTCTATAAGATAGTTATCAATTCTATATTTCGGGTCGTAAAGCTCTAAATCTCTGCCTAATTCTATCAGATATTCGTATTTGTCCATCCAATCGTCGAATACGCTGAATTCTTCTACTATCTGATTCTGTATCTCATCAATCGTGTATCCCATTCTTTCCAATTCTCAAATCGCAAAGTTAGAAAAATTACCTGAAATTGAATTTAATTTAAAGTAAAATGCCGAATATCAGCATGTTTTCATCATGAATTACACGAATCATGTTCATGAATTTCACGAATTTTTGCTTATATAATTCGTGTAAAATTTGTGGACAAAAATCATACTTTCGGGTTGAACATTATCGCATCGCGATTGTTTATAGCTCAAGGGAGATTTTATATGTATGAAATTAAAGTATTTGAAAGAATTGTTAGGATATAGACAGAATTATAGTTGCAACGACTATTCGTGTTCGTTACATGTTGATAACGACGAAAATACGGAAGATGTTCATATTCCGTATTCGAAGTATAATATTCCATTCGATTTTGTAGAAATAAACAAAGGTTCAATTGTTGTAAATATAATTTCAAATTTAGGCTACGAAATATTGAAGGCAAGCGAAAAAACAGGAGCAAACGGTAAGGTTATCGGAATTGATTTTTCGCCGGCAATGATGTACAAAGCCCGGTATAATGTGGAAAAAAACGGCTGTAGAAACGTGTTTTTCAGAGAAGTATTTTCGTCAAAGTTTCTTCCGTTAGGCGCCAGCATCTCCGATGCTTTAATCTTCAACAATCTGTTGAACCGGTTTCCAAATGATAACCTGTTCTCCGAAATATACAGAACCCTGAAACCCGGCGGTGTGTTTTATATCTACGACATTGCGACGGAATGTCTAAACCACTTGAAAACAGGCATAAATTCAAAAGCCGACTACATCCGCCAACTTAGCGCTTACGGATTTAAAAACATTATAATCAAAGAATTTGTCAAAGATATTTCGGACAATAACTCAGGCGTCAAAAACCTGAATACGGCGCTGATTCGTGGTGAAAAATAACGAATTTGCTAACTCTGATCCGGTTTCATCGACAGCGATGTAAGCAGAGCTACGCCGGCAAAAGCAAAAAACAGGCTCAGATATTGTCCCGTACTGAACAACGAATGTTTATCGAACTCGTTTATAGGGGCTTTGAATATCTCCAGTATGAAACGTGGAAAAAAAATCAGTATTAAAAACAGTCCTGAAACAGTTCCCTGTCGAATTTTGTCATGTCTTTTGCGATAGAAACGATAAATCACAAAGAATACAATCAGATAGCACACAGCCTCGTAGAGTTGAACCGGATGTCGCGGAAAATTTTCGCCTCTCGATTCGAAAACGAATCCCCAGGGTACAGACGTCGCTGTTCCAAGTATTTCGGAATTCATGAGGTTGCCCATGCGGATAAAAAACGCTGCCAAAGGGATAGTTACGCAAACTCTGTCGATTAACCACAATGGCGGTTTTTTAATAGTTTTTGCTGTGAAATACAGGAAGATAAGTATCGCAAAAGCAGCTCCATGACTTGACAATCCTCCTATTCCCGTGTATTTTCCGTCATGAAAAGGGACGATTATTTCCAATGGATTTTTCAGATAATATTCAGGGAAATAAAACAGACATTCGCCAAGTCTTGCGCCGATTAATGTCCCCAAAAACACCATATTGACAGTGACGGGCAGGAGAAACAGCGATTCGCCCTCGTGTTTCAGTATCCTGTAAAACACAAACGAAGACATGACAAAAGCAACAAACATCAACAGTCCATAATAACGGACGCTTAACTGTCCGGCAGAAAAGATTTCGGGCGAAACATTCCATCTGATATAACAGTCAAAAATGGTCATCGCTACAAAGTATTACCTGCGTTTATTTCGTGTATTGTGCTGCTTTTTACCCATTTTGGGTTTTGTATTTACCGGTTTGACTTCGACGGGTTCCGGTTCGGGCTGCGGCTCGACAGTCAATCCCTTTTTATACAGATACGCCAGCAAAACAAAACCTGCGACAATCAACGGAATACTTAACCATTGTCCCATGTCCAAAGGTAGATTTTTTTCAAATTCCTCCTGTACTTCCTTCACAAACTCAATGCAAAAACGTGCGCCGAAAAGTAAAATCAGGAAAAAAGAAAAAATAACCCCGTCTCTGAATGGCGGTCGTTTTTTGAGATATATAAGGTATAAAAATATGAAAATCAGCAAATAACTAAG
>JAISXV010000288.1 GCA_031270335.1 Prevotellaceae bacterium
GAGAGAGAGAGAGAGAGAGAGAGAGAGAGAGAGAGAGAGAGAGAGAGAGACCGCGAAGCGCGTGTAATAATATTTTTTTTGAAATTTATACCAAACATTCATGTTTTATGTATTTAACATGTATGATTTTTTATTGTATATATTTTGATAAATCAAGTTTAGTGAATTTAATAATTTAAAAATGAGAGGATTATTTGATTGTTTTTTTAAGAATGTATCGGTGAAAAAATTTATTGTTGCAGCGGAAAATGGAAATATAGCGGTGACAAAGAAGCTGTTGAAAAGAGGTGTGGATGTGAACATTGCAAGCGAGAATGGTATGACGGCATTAATGGTTGCATCTGGAAAAGGCTATATTGAAACCGTAAAATTATTGTTGGAAAAAGGTGCAGATGTGAATGCTACGACTAATGACGGCACAACGGCATTGATGATTGCATCGGTATATGGCAATGTTGACATAGTGAAATTATTACTGAAAAATAAAGCTAATGTAAACATTGTCAACAGTAACGGTGAGACTGCTTTATGGGGTGCATCGGAAAAAGGTCATGCCGAAACGGTGAAATTATTGCAGGAGAAAGGAGCGAATGTGAATGTCGCCACTCATGACGGAGTGACAGCATTAATAGCCGCTGCAATAGACGGTTATACCGGAACAGTGAAATTCCTGCTGAAAAACGGAGCTGATGTTAACGCGACTACTGAAAACGGCGTAACAGCATTGAGCGTCGCATCGTTATACGGTCGTACCGAAACGGTGAAACTTCTGTTAGAAGAAGGAGCGAAATAACGCTGTTATTGAAAGACAAACGAGATAAATAAGACAAACGAGATATATCAAGTTAAACAAAATCGAGTGAATCACGGTTCGGACAACCTTCGGGAAAACAGTCCGGACTGTGATTTATTTGATACATTGCACATTTATTTTTCCACAAACAAATTTGCTTTAACTCCTTTCACTCCGACGGGTTTTACGACAAACAGTCCGCCGCTTAACGGATATTCCTGCAAGTCTTTTTCGCCCAGACCTTCACGTGCGGTCGTTATGTAGAGAGTATCCAGATTTTTCCCGCCGAAAGCGCAGGAGGTAACGTGCTTTGCCGGGATTTCGACCTTGCAGAGCAGTTCGCCTGTCTTCGGATTCCATCGCGCTACGCATGAGCCGCCCCAGTGAGCAACCCAAATCATTCCTTCCGAATCGATTGTCGAACCGTCGGGACCGCCCATCCCTCGTGGAATGACAACGGCGTCACGCGGGTTCGAAATATCGCCCGTACGGTTGTCGTAATCGTAAGCCACGACTTTACCGGTGTTAGTATCAATGTAGTACATCGTTTTTTTGTCCAGCGACCAGACGATGCCGTTAGATGTGCCGACATCACGTTTCATGACATGTACAGATTTGTCGGCGTCCATACGGTAGAGAGCGGCGGAATTGTTTGCGCCGATTGTTCCGACCCAGAAACGTCCTGCCGGATCGCATTTTCCGTCGTTGAAACGGTTGTTGGTTGTCGATTTTTCGGGATTAGGCTGCAGAAGTTCGAGTTTTTTGCCGGCAAAGCTGTAACGATAAATCCCGTCGTGAAGAGCGACTATAGCATTTCCTTTGGTTGTCGGAACTACTGTACCGACTTTCTGTCCGAGTTCGACAGTTTCGTTTTTTCCTGTCGCCGGGTCGTACAAGTGCAGGAATCCCTGATTGATATCGACCCAGTAAAGTTTCTTTTCTTTCGGATGCCAGATTGCGCCTTCACCCAAATCGGATTTCGTATCGAGCAGCAATTCAGCCTTTAACACTGTTTGCGCAAATAATTCTGGATTGAAATACATCATTAATACAGATGTGAAAATCCACGCGCCAAACGAAATAAAATTCTTAATCATCTGATTTATTATTAATAAGTTGAACATATATTTCTCTGCAGACCCAGGCGTCGGTGGCTGCATACAACTGTTGCAGACCGGTGAGTTGTTTATTCTCCCAGTTTGTCAGACGCTGGGCTTTCGAAATGCGGGCGTTAAGTACTATCGCTGCGAGTTTTTGCACGCTTTTCTCCTGTATCCCATAATTTGCGACGATGTGTTGCAGGTCGATAAAACCGTTCGGCTTGATTCGCCGGATACGTTGAAGTCCCTTAATATCATCGTGAACGGCGGCTCCTATCTTTTTTATCGCCTCGTTTTCGAGCAGTTTTGCCAGACAGTCGGGAATCCCGATTGCATGAAGCCGAAAAAGATAGGCAGTGGTGTCGGACGACAATTGCAAAATAGCAATTTTATGTTTTTGTCCTTTGAGAAACGCCGGTTTTGTTTCGGTATCGAATCCGAGCAACTCGGATTTCGAAAGATACGCCACTGCTTTTTCGGCTTCAGATAAATTACTTACAACCTTAATATTGCCTGTGAAAACAATATTTGATAAGGAATGTAAATCCTCTTTTTCAATATGTGCTACAAATTCCTGCAATTTGTTTTTTTTATCAGAAATTAACCCTGATTCCGGCAGTCCAAGTTCTTCCGAAACCGTAATACACTCGTGCTGTGCTCATATCGTGATTGTTACCGTCGGTAGCGTCGGAGATATACTCTTTGTCGAACAGATTGTCGAGGTTGCCGTAGAGAGTAGCGTCAAGATTTCCGACCTTGAATTTCCAGCGCACATTCAGGTCAACCACAGTAGCATCCGGCAGTCTCCACGAATCAATGTTATCCTCGGCTGTCGTACGGTTAGTCGGGTCAAATTCGGCAAAATGTTTCCCGAAATAATTGATGTTGGCGCCAATCCTGATTGATTTGAAGACGTCGTAATCGATGCCAACAAAAGCAGTGTGCTGAGCCGAATTGCCGACATGAACACCTTTAATATATGCATTATATTCTCCGACAAGATTCTGTCCTTCGTCGAACACCTTGAAATCCACATCATCCTGCCATACCCAATCGCCCAGCGA
>JAISXV010000130.1 GCA_031270335.1 Prevotellaceae bacterium
CGCTGGAGTTGGACGTTCACCTGTTCGATGTGATTGGAATAGATGTGGACGTCGCCAAAAGTGTGGACAAACTCGCCCGGAATCAGATTGGTAACCTGCGCTATCATCAACGTCAGCAAAGCATACGAAGCGATGTTGAACGGGACGCCCAAAAACACGTCGGCGCTACGCTGATACAGCTGACACGACAGCCGTCCGTTTGCTACGTAGAACTGAAACAACACATGACAGGGCGGTAATGCCATGTGTTCCAAATCGGCGGGATTCCATGCGCTTACGATATGCCGTCGTGAATCAGGATTGTGTTTGATTGATTCAATGACGTTGGCTATCTGGTCGATATGTTTACCGTCGGCAGTCTGCCACGACCGCCATTGATAGCCGTAAACCGGACCAAGGTCGCCGTTTTCGTCAGCCCACTCGTCCCAGATAGAGACTTTGTTGTCGTGCAGATATTTCACATTAGTGTCGCCTTTGAGAAACCAGAGCAGTTCGTGGATTATCGACCTGAGATGTACCTTTTTGGTCGTCATAAGCGGGAAACCTTCCGAGAGCTCGAATCGCATCTGATATCCGAACAGACTTTTTGTTCCGGTGTTTGTCCTGTCCTGTTTTTCAACTCCTTCGTCGAGGATTTTCTTGAGTAAATCGAGATATTGTCGCATTGTTTGTAAATGATTTTATTCGTTATTAAATAATAAAGAGCAGTCGCCGTAACTTAAAAACCTGAAATCGCTGTTCAGGGCATAATCGTAAATATCCATCCAGCGGTCGCCGACGAATGCCGCAACCAAAAGAATCAATGTACTTTCGGGCTGATGAAAATTAGTTATCAGACCTTTGATTGTCCTGAAACGGTAACCCGGGATTATCATTATTTCGGTTGAGGCCCGGACGGATACTGTTTTTTGGCTGTCCATCTTGTTAATCAGACGGGTAAACGCTTCTTCGACGCTCATCTCAGCCTCGTTTTTGTGTTGATACGCTTCCCATTGCGACAGCGAAAAAGTGTCGTTGTCGTCCGCCGTAACGCCAAGCCAGTAAAGACTTTCGAGCATCCGTGCCGACGTCGTTCCTACCGCAATGACGTCGCCGGCTTTACTGCGCAGATGTTCGAGCGTCGAACGGTTGATGATAAACGTTTCACAGTGCATCTCGTGTTTATGCGCAAGTTTTTCCTTTATCGGCTTGAAAGTCCCCGCGCCGACATGAAGAGTGATTTCCTCGAAATCGACGCCTTTATCTTTCAATGCTGTCAGGACATTGTCGGTAAAATGAAGTCCTGCCGTCGGAGCGGCAACGGAGCCTTTCAGTTTCGAATACACTGTCTGATACGAGTATTCGTCTATCTGTTCCGAATCGCGTTTGAGATACGGCGGAATGGGAATATTTCCGCAACAGTCAAGCGTCTGCGAAAAATCGACGGGCGCATCCCATTCGAACATGATTAAGAAATCGGCTTTTACATCCAACTTTGTTGCTTTCAGAGAATACTTTTTCCCTTCATATTCAAATACTTTTTCAAGAATTTCGTCTTTCCATTTTTTAGCGTTGCCGACAGCGCAACGCCACGAACAGCAATGCGCCGACGTCAACGATTCTTCGAAAGTGGATGGCGTTGCAGGATGAAGACAGAAAACTTCAATCGACGCTCCGGTCGCCTTCCTGAAAAATATCCTTGCCCTGATGACTTTCGAGTTGTTGAAAACCAGCAGCGAACTTTTCGGAATAAATCCGGGCAACTGCGAAAACACACATTCCGAAATCTTCCCCTTATCATAAAGCAGAAGTTTGGAATTGTCGCGCTGGCTGTTCGGATAACGAGCGATTTTCTCTTCCGGCAAAGCATAAATATAGTCACTGACAAGTATTTCCGGCACAATCTGTTTTTTAACTTTCATCAATTGTTACTAAATTTCGCGCAAAGGTAATGCTTATTTTTGATTATTAAGAATCTTTAAATCTTAAAATTCAAAATAATCATGTATCTTTGCGGCATATTTTAAATAATAACAGTCATGGAAAAAAAGATAGGAAAACGACTGCCTTATGGCAATACGAATTTCGAAAAACTTCGAACCGAGAATTTTGTGTATATCGACAAAACCCGGTATATCGAACTGCTTGAAAACGAAAATAACGACAAACTGTTTTTTACCCGTCCGCGTAAGTTCGGAAAAAGTTTGTTTCTTTCGACATTGTCTTACTATTACGACTTCAATCAGGCGGATAAATTCGAACAACTGTTCGGCGACCTGTATATCGGAAAACATCCTACTCCCAGAAAAAACATTTATCTGGTTCTTAATTTTAATTTTTCGGGATTGGATACTTCGAGTGAAGCAGACTTTAAAGTTTCTTTTTCACAGAAAGTACAGGATGTTGTGTATATTTTTTTGAACAGATATAAGCATCTTTTTCCGGAAGGAGATATATACAATAAACAGATCGATGACCAAAAGCCGGGCGTTGGCTCTTTACGGAAGGCATTTGCTGCGGCAGAATCTATTGATAAAAAAAT
>JAISXV010000139.1 GCA_031270335.1 Prevotellaceae bacterium
CACATAGGTTCGCCCCTACGTGCGGTAACACAATGGTTTAAAACCATGTCCACCAACGAATATATACGTGGGGTAAAAACATTGGGTTGGCATCCATTCAACAAAAAATTATGGCAACGTAATTATTACGAACACATCATCCGAAACGAACAATCGTATCAAAAGATATCCGATTATATCATTCACAATCCTGAAAAATGGCAGGATGATAAATTCTATTTTGAATAGCGAAATAGAACAGGGCGTTGACGAAAACAGAAAATTCTATAAAATCTATTATAATAAAGAAAATTAAATCATTATGCCCTACGAACCAAAACAATCGGTTCAATCATTCGCTGGTTCAAAATCGGCGTTACAAAACAATTAGGCATCTCGATCTGGCAACGCGATTATTACGAACACATTATTCGGAACGAACAATCGTATCAAAATATTTCCAATTACATTATTCATAATCCCGAAAAATGGCAGGATGATAAATTATATTTCAAATGACCAGGAAAGTATCATTGAACGATCATTAGTTTTAGGTATATTTTGTTTATAAAATCATCATAAATAGTGATTGCGTATATTGAAAAACAAAAGTATCTTTGCGGTCTGAAATAGGTTAGTATGGATGGTTGTAATTTACTGATAATGATTTTGTAACGAATTGTGATATTGATGAAAATTAAGATATATCAAATAGTAAATGTCATGATGATTATATTTGTCATGACATTTGTTGCGTGTACGAAGGAAGAAGAAGAGATCCTGGACAAATACGGTAATATTGCCGATCCTGCATCTCTATCTGCTGGCACGTCAACCGTTTTCGAGACAGGAATGACAGCTTACGACAGTCCGGCAGAATGGGTTACGAACGAATTGCTGACCCGTTTTTACCGTGGCGACGCTTTGTACGACAGACCTCGAGCAAGCGGTGAAGACCCGCTGATCGGAGGAAAAGGTCCGTTGTATGCCGGTTCGTCGTGCGGAAGTTGTCACACGAACGCAGGCAGAACTTTGCCGACGCTTTTTTCGCAGGGAGGAACAGGCTCTGGAGGATTTTCAGCTCAGTTAGTGTATATTACGAAAAAAGACGGCTCATTTTTCCGCAACTATGGACGTGTTTTACATGACCAATCAATTTACGGAGTTGTTTCCGAAGGCAAACTGAAAGCCTCGTATACAGAAGAAACATTCAGTTTTCACGACGGCGAAGAATATTCGCTGATGACGCCTCATTACGAAATCGTCGAATGGTATGCCGACAATATCAAGCCCGAAGATTTAATTATTGATGTACGTATTCCATTGAGGCACGTCGGTTTAGGGCAGATGATGACGCTGGATTTGGACGAATTGCAGGAAGTTGCCCGGCGAAGCAATTATCCCGAATACGGCATCTCTGGACGACTTAATAGCATTCCGGAACGAAACATTAGCTTCATCGGTATCACAGGCAACAAAGCTCAACACGCCGACCTCACCATCGAACTCGGTTTTTCGTCCGACCTCGGAGTAACAAACGACCGTTATCCTCTGGAAGTCAGCGAAGGACAGTCGCAGACGCTGGGATACAGTCATTATGGAATACAGATATCTACGAAAGATATGGAACACGTTGATTTTTATCTTCATGCTTTGGGCGTGCCTGCACGACGAAATGTAAACGACCCGACAGTGAAACAGGGCGAAAGTAATTTCTATAAAGCCAAATGCGATTTGTGTCATACTCCGACCCTACATACCCGACAAGATGCTCCCACACTCATCAATGGAACACGTTTGCCCTGGTTATCAAGACAAACGATACATCCTTACAGTGATTTTCTGCTTCACGACATGGGCGTCGAACTCGACAGTCATTATAGTTCGGGACTTGCTCTGGGTTGCGAATGGCGCACAACGCCGCTCTGGGGTATTGGGCTGCAAAGTAAAGTAAATCAGCACACACACTTTTTACACGACGGACGGGCGCGCAACATTTTGGAAGCAATAATGTGGCATGCCGGTGAAGGAGCCGTTTCCAGAGATATTTTTAAACAGATGTCCAAGACAGACAGGGACGCACTTGTTAAATTTGTCGAATCCCTTTAATTTTCAGATGATAATTCAAAATTAATGCTATAAAATTTTTATGAAAACAATTATAAAATACTTTTTTACACTGATTACAAGTCTGGCATACGTGCAAGTTATTGCTCAGGAACAAGTTAAAGATCAAGAACAGGATTTTGACAAATACATTCAGAGTGACGTTATTCCCATGATTGACAAAAAAGGGTTCAGTTTCCAGACAAAAGTCGGCGATTTCATGTTCAAGCCATATACCCTTGTACAATCAGCAATTAAGTTAAACTATTATGACGACGAAGGTCTCGAACTGGCTGATCAGGACAATGTTGCCAACAGTGGATTCGAAATTCCATACGCGATTTTGGGATTGTCTGGCAGATTCAACAAACTCACATTCAACTTTACGCTGAACGCTGCAAAATCAGGAGGCGCCATGCTGCAACAAGCCTGGTTCGACATAAATCTGAAAAACGAATTGCGTTTTCGTGTGGGGAAGTTCAAAACACCTTATAATCAGGCATATCTTGTGACGCTGGGCGAAACGCTGTTTCCTGTTTTACCTTCGTCGTTAACTGCTCCGGTATATCTTGACCGCAGCATAAACTCCGCTCCGCCAACGTTTTCGACAGGTTTCGATTTGGGGTTCATGGTTCACGGTTTGCTGAAAAACAAATGGGAATATAATCTCGGCATCTTCAACGGGACGGGGATAAACGTCAACGCCGCGCAAAAGACATTGAGCGACGACCTCGGAATACCTTCTTTATTATACGCTGCTCGTTTCGCTTTCATGCCGAAAGGTCCGATGCCTCTGCATCAGGGTAATACCAACGACCTCAATAACGACAAATTTTTGGTCGCGCTATCGACTTCGTACAACGTCGAAGACAATTGGCAAACATCAAACGATTTCCGGCGGGGAATTGAACTTTCGTACATCAAAAATCGACTGTATCTCTCGGGCGAGGCGTATTATCTGAATGTCGCCTTCACAAAACGTCAAAGAATTTCTGCCGATTATAACTTCGTGGGAGGATATATTCAGGGCGGATACTTCGTTACAGACAAAATACAACCGGCTATAAGATACGATTTTATGGACAGAAATTCGTTAGATGAAAAAGGAATATTAAATTTGCCGTCCGTAGGATTGAATTATTATATCTTCGGATATAATTTGAAATTGCAGGCAATGTACCAGTATCTTGGTCGTTGGGGACATGAAAATCAGGACGCAAGAGATTTGGACGATTTGGGACTTGCGGAACACAGCGCAGTGGTGATGTTGCAATTTTCGTTCTGAAAACGAAAATTGTAGTACATTTGCAGATAATTTTAACGAAATAAAAAAAATTAAAACGAAATAAAAAAAATTGAGCAAAGTAAGCGGTTTATCGAAAAAGGAAACAAGCAACTTGTAGAATTGGCTTGTCCAATAAACAGTAAAAAATAAGATAATATATTGATGATAAAAAAAATATTGAAAATATCGGGATGTTTTTTGGGAGTGATGTTCCTGTTTTCGTGCGACAGCGGAGATATCTATCCTAAAGAATATGAACGCAACGAAGGAATAACGGCGTCGGCGACTTTCGTTTTCGACAATCCGAATGCTTTTCCTGAGGATTATCCTCTGATATTCGGCGCTTTCGAAGACAAACAGTCAATTCCTCTCGCTTCGGTCAGGATTATGAAGCCGAAAAACAATGAGCCGGTCAAAGTGTCGATTGACAACCTTAGCCCCGACACAAAGTTTTTAATGTTGTGTCTGACTAAATTAGGACGGCAACCGGAATTTACACTGTTCGAAAAGGATATTAACATTGACCTTGCCGGAGACAGCATTGTAATACCCGAAACGAATATAAAACTCGTAAGTTATGAACGAATACAAAATCTTGTTTTTGAGCAATACACCTGCCTATCTTGTCATGGAGAATCTCCCGGCGCCGGAAATTTGTTGCTCACAGCAGATAAAAGCTATAACGCTCTGGTAAACATAGTTTCATCAAAAAATCCTGCAAAAAACAGGGTTACTCCATCCGATATCAACAACAGTTTTTTACTTGAAGTTCTCAAAGATGAAAATCTCGATCTGAATCGACCGCATACAGGTTTTGTGACTCGCAACGACGATATTGTTCTCCTCAAAGAATGGATTAAAAACGGTTGCCAGAGATGATTATTCAACAATGTAAATTATTTATGACAGACAACAGACAAATTGATTTTGAGCTAATTGAGTGGGACGATATTTATGCTGCGGCACGATTGAGCAAATTTTGCCCAACGAACGCTGCAGCAGAATATCACGCTATGATTCAACTGAATAATACGCATGTAAAAGCAGAACAACAATTCCGTAATATCGAAACGGCAGTCGCTCGTGTCAAAGATTTTTTGGGCGACAGTGTGAATTGTGTTTTCAAGCGTTATTTTGTTAGCGACGCTGTGAATCAGAGAGATTTCCTGCCGCATAACGACGATAATGTTGCGGTTTCTATTGTCGAACAAGCTCCGTTGAATGGCAGTAAAGTATCCGTTTGGGTTTATTTTGTGTCGGACTGCAGGGTTTACGAGGATTCCGGAATGTACATAATGGAACGTTCCGCTTACAAACATCTGTACAACACGCAACTGCATACGCCGATAACCGACGAAGAAGCCGAAACCCGTTCAATATTCGAAAATTACGTAAATAGTCTTGCCCGACACAACTGTACGTTGAAAGACAACTGTATCCGGACGTGGATTTATGTGCAGGGTGTTGATATTCACTATGCAGGAATGGTGAAGGAGCGCAAAAAATTTTTCGAAGAGGAAGGACTGACGCCCGAAACTCATTTCATTGCAAGTACGGGAATCGAAGGACGTTACACCAATTCCAAATCGCTGACGCTGATGGACGCGTATGGTATTGCGGGAATCCAAACCGCACAGGTGAAATATCTACAGGCAACTACGCATCTTAATCCTACCAGCGAATACGGCGTAACTTTCGAACGTGCAACAAGTGTGGATTACGGCGATCGGCGACATGTATTTATCTCCGGCACAGCGAGTATCAACAACAAAGGCGAAATAATGTATCCATCCGACATTCTCAAGCAAACCGAACGTACTTTCGAAAATATTTCGGCATTGCTGAAACAGGCTGACACTCAAATGAACGATGTGGTGCAGATGATTGTTTACCTGCGCGATATTGCCGATTATGGCGTTGTATCCGAATACGTTGCAACGAATTACACGACGACGCCGTACGTGATTGTACTTGCGCCTGTCTGTCGTCCGGGCTGGCTTGTCGAAGTCGAATGTATTGCGATAAAAGCTGTAGAAAACAGCGAGTTCGAGAGGTTTTAACGATTTTGTCCGCGAATTACGCGAATTTTCGCGAATTGAAACATATTCGTACATTTTATTTTACTTGTTAGCGGAAAGCGAGGGATTCGAACCCCCGGTACAGTTGCCCGTACACCGCATTTCGAGTGCGGCCCGATCGACCACTCCGGCAGCTTTCCGAATGTCTTTACAGGGTGCAAAAGTATGTAAAGTTTACCGTTTGACCTAATTTTAGTAAAAAATTTTTGATAATACTCAAATACACAGTAGATTTTTGATTCAGATATCAGTCATTTTTTTAGGGATTGCGGCTTCGAATCTGATGATTTTTTTCGTAATTGGGTGTCGTAAAGCCAGGATTGCAGCGTGTAAACCGACGCGTCCTATGGGAGATGTGACGGCGCCGTATTTTTTATCGCCTGCAATCGGATGACCAATATCCAGCATGTGTACACGGATTTGATTTTTCCGTCCGGTTTTGAGTTCGATTCTCAACAGCGACAAATTATCGGAACGTTTAATTACCTGATAGTTTGTGATAGCTTTTTTGCCGCCGTTGTCATTACGGCTCGAATATACCTTTTTGGACTTATCATCTTCAGTCAGCCACGAAACGATTGAATCACTGTCTTTTTCGACAATGCCTTCGACTACGGCAAAATAAACACGTTCGTGAACGTCCTTATGCCAGTTTTCCTGCAAGGCGAGTTGTATATCTTTCTGTTTAGCAAACAACAGCACGCCCGATGTTTCTCTGTCAATGCGATGTACGACGTAAAGTTTGTTGTTGCGATTCTGCTTTTTCAAATAATCTTTGATAATGTGAAATGCTGTTACGTCTTCCTGTTTTTCGGTGGCGACAGCGAGTAACCCTTCTGATTTATCGACGGCTATGAGATAATCATCTTCGTATATAATTCGAAGTTTGGCATGATGAAAATCCGTTCTCTGTTTTGAAAAATTGATAGTAACGCTGTCATTTTCATGTAACAGGAAATTATATACAGTTTCAATTCTGTCGTTCACAGAAATCTGTTTATGCGACAGTAAGGATTTGATTTTAGTCTTACTCATATTTTTCATCTTTGCCGAAACAAAATCAAACAATTCCGACCTCTCCCTTACTTCAAAAACCGCTGTTTTCACCTTTTTCATTTCTCGTTTTAATTTACAAAGGTAATAATTTTGTTCGTGGAGAGAGAAAAAAAACCGGCAAAAATTTGTAGTTAATGATTTTTTTGTAATTTTGCGTTTTTGAAATTTAGACTAAAATATTATAAACGGTTAAAAATTAAATGACAACATTAGAGACACTAAGGACGAAAGCAGGGGTATTTGTTTCAATAGTTATAGGTATAGCTTTGCTTGCATTCATTATTAATGCGGACACTCTTGCCACCGCAAGAGCTATTTTTTCATCAGCAGATGATATGGGTAAAATAGCTGGAAACACTATCAGCAGAGAAGAATTTGAGAATATGCTGGAGTATAACACTGAACTGTACAAAATCAGTTATTCGATGTATTCGCAGGAAACTCCTCCGATGAACGACAGAGTCAACGAAAGTTTGAGGAACAAAACATGGCAGGATTTGATTTCGAAATATGTACGGGATACCGAATATCAAAAAATCGGACTCGCTGTTTCGGAAACCGAATTGACGGATTTGACCGTGACGGGAACAAATCTCTCGCCGATAATCACGCAGATATTCACAAATCCCGAAACGGGAACGGTTGACAGAAGTCAACTCCAGAATTTTGTGACGAATATGGACGGGATAGCCAAAATCTGGTGGATCGACCTCGAAAAACAAATCACCGACGAACAGTTGTTTTCCAGATATTCGCAATTGGACGCCAAAAGCAATTATGTCAATTCTTTAGACGTCGAACACATTTTGAACGGCGAAAAAAACAACATCGAATTTTCGTATATCCTGAAAGATTACGCTTCAACGCCCGATTCGCTGATTTCGTACCGTGAAGCGGATATAAAGGACTATTACAATAAAAATAAACAGAAATATAAAACAACAAGGTCGCGAGACATCGAATTTATTGCGTTCACCGTTACGCCTTCGGCAAACGATTACGAAAAAGTAATGTACAAGATGGAAGAACTTCAAACAAAGATGGATACGCTCGCTCCTTCGGCGATGTACCCATTTGTGAGGCGAAATTCCGACGTAGCGCCCGACAGTCTGTATTATAAAAAAGGCGAACTTCCGGCAGTGTTGGATTCTGTGGTTTTCAACAGGAAAGCAGGCGAGGTATTGCCTTATTACCAGGAAGGCGACACGTATAATCTGGCAGGAATCGTCGGATTCCGGACTATGCCCGATTCTGTCAAAGCCGACCACATACTTTTCAGCCCCGAAAACACTTCGAAAGTTGACAGCGTCTTCGACCTCCTTAAAAAAGGAGCAAGTTTCGCCGAACTCGCTAAACAATTCGGAACCGACGGAACAGTCGCTAACGGCGGAGAGTTGGGCTGGTTTACATTCAAAAGCATGGTTCGTCCGTTCAGCGATTCATGTTTCTTCAAACCCGTTGGCAGCCTGATGAAAGTCAAAACACAGCATGGTATGCACATCGTAAAAATCAGAGATGCAAAACTGTATAACAACCGCGTGCAGTTGGCGACGGTCAAGAAAACCGTTACTCCAAGTCAGGGAACATATCAGACTTTCTATGCTCAGGCAAACAAAATTGCTGCACAGGGTAAGGACGGCATAACCAAATTCAGAGCAGCCTGCGCCGAAGAAGGATTACAGCCGCGTCTGGAAAACAATATCAGCCTCGAAAGCAAGACTGTTGCTCAATATCAGAAGGTATCGAACCTGATACGCTGGATGTACGAAGCGAAAGAAGGCGATGTTTCCGGAGTTTTAGAAATCGACGATAAACAGACTTACATTGTCGCTGCTCTTGTCGCCGCCCGCGAATCCGGCATTTCTCCTGTCGAAAAAGTTAGAAACCGGATTGTTCTCGAAGTCGTTAAAAATAAAAAAGCGGAATATCTTATTGCGCAGATATCCGACGCACGGAAAGATGCAAGCTCAATCGACGAAGTTGCAACGAAATTGGGCGTCAGCGTGACCAGCGTTTCGCCCGCGATAAATTTCAACAGTTCATATATTCCGACTTTAAGGACAACAGAATACAAACTTCTGGGCGCAGTGACGTCCAGCTCCGAAAATCAACTGTCGGAACCGGTTGCCGGCGAAAGCGGAGTGTATCTCTATCTCGTTACAAGTATTGCAGAAAATCCTCAGGCTCAAACTCCTGAAGCAATAAAGTCAAGGCTGGAATCAAACAATTATTCTACTTTATATAGATTGTTGTACGAAAAGGCAGACATTGTCGATAACAGAGGTCGATTTTATTAAAGATTTATGGATTGGTTATCAAATCTTTTGTGGAATAACTCCGTAGCGCACACGGTGTTGTTGCTGGCATTTGTGATAGCGGTCGGAGTTGTTTTCGGAAAGATAAAAATCTTCGGAATATCATTAGGTATGACGATGATACTGTTTGTCGGTATTGCCGTCTCGCATTTCGGATTTACTGTCGATCATTCCATTTTGCACTTTGTCAAAGAATTTGGTTTGATTTTGTTTGTGTATGCAATCGGATTACAGGTTGGTCCCGGATTTATGTCTTCGTTTAGAAAAGGCGGAATACAGTTGAATCTCTTAGCGGTAAATGTAGTTCTGCTTGGCGTAATCACTACTCTGGTAATATATTACATTTCGGATATCCCGATATACACAATGGTTGGAGTGCTTTCGGGCGCTGTAACCAATACGCCCGGACTTGGCGCCGCTCAGGAAGCGTATTCGAGTATGAAAGGCGCTGTCGCCGACCCTTCTATCGCTCTTGGCTATGCTGTAGCTTATCCTTTGGGCGTCGTCGGGATTATTTTTTCGATTATAGCCATGCGATTGATTTTTCGCATCAACCTCAATAAAGAAAACGAACGTCTGGAAGCCGAAAATTCCGTGAAAAAAGACGTCGCAAGCACATTGTCTATCGAAGTGAAGAATCCGGCTTTGTTCGGACGGGATATTCAGTCGATTATAAATCTTATCGACCGTAAACTTGTCATTTCGCGAATCATGTACGGCGACGGAAACATCGAAACCGTTTCGTCGGAAACGGTATTGAACGAAGGCGATAAAGTGTTTGTAATCACAACGCCGCAAGATATGGAGGCTATTTCGGTCTTTATCGGTAAACAGGTCAATATGACTATGGACGACTGGACAAAACCGGCAAGCGAACTGATATCGCGCCGGATACTCGTTACGCAATCGGAAATCAACGGCAAATCGTTGTCAAATATCAACTTGCGTAACCGTTTTGGCGTTACTGTCACCCGTATCAACCGTTCGGGAATAGACCTTATCGCTCATCCCGAACTTAAACTGCAATTCGGCGACCGCGTTACCGTCGTAGGAACTAAAATGGCTATCTCGGAAACGGAAAAAATACTGGGAAACAAATTAGTGCGCCTCAACGAACCGAATATCGTTCCTTTGTTTACGGGGATATTTCTTGGTGTTTTGTTCGGCAGCATTCCGTTTGCTTTTCCCGGAATGCCGCAACCCGTGAAATTGGGTTTGGCGGGCGGTCCTCTTATCGTGGCGATATTGATGAGCGTGTTCGGAGCAAAGTTTAAATTAGTGACATACACTACCATGAGCGCTAATCTCATGATTCGCGAGATTGGAATTTGTCTTTTTCTTGCATGTGTCGGACTGGGCGCCGGCGAAAAATTTGTCGATACCATAGTTCACGGAAGCGGATTGCAATGGGTCGGTATCGGCGTCATTATCACAATCGTGCCTCTCATCATCACAGGTATTGTCGCCCGGCGGTTCTTTCGTATCGACTACTTCACGCTGTCGGGATTATTGGCGGGAAGCGTCACCGACCCTCCGGCGTTGTCGTACGCATCGGGAATAGCGGGAAATGACGTGCCTTCGGTAAGTTACGCAACTGTGTATCCTCTCACTATGTTCCTGAGAGTAATATCAGCGCAATTGCTGATATTGTTGTTTGCGTGAAAGTTCAATTTGCTTACAATTCCCGACAAATGGTTTTGCAAGATTTTAAAATGCGTGTTCAAGAAATTTTTTTTGGCATTATAAAAATATGTTATAATTTTGCCATTGTTTATTTTTGCTATGGTTAAAAAGTTTAAGAGGTATATACCGTTAAGTATGTTGTTTTTAGCCTTTGTATTTCCGGTGATGAAAGCAGAGGCGCAGGAAGTATTGACAGGTCTTAACGAAAATATTCATGCTGTTCGGACGGGTAAATCGGTAAAAACAAAATCAATTTTCAATATTGAGTTGCCTTTTGTCGATGATTTTTCGAAAACCGGACAAATCGTTCCGAATCCGGACTTGTGGAGTAACAGTCAGTCGGTATATGTAAACCGAACTTTCGCAATCAATCCTCCTACTGTGGGAGTTGCGACTTTCGACCCTTTCGACAGCAAAGGCAAAATCTACGACAAAGCAAGCAGTTCCGTCTTTGCGGCGGACACTTTGACCTCAGGATTTATACAGTTGAATTATTCGCCTGCCGATTCCGTCAGTCTGAGTTTTTATTTTCAGCCGAAAGGTTACGGAGATATGCCCGAAAGTTCCGATTTATTGATTCTGGAGTTTTATTCGCCTTTGGACGAGGTATGGAATGAAGTGTGGAGCGCATCGGCAGTTTCCGGTAGCAGGATAGAAGTATTGAACTCCTTGACTAATATCAAGACCGTTATCGAAGACGACAGCACAGGATTCAAATTTTTCAGGACGAATATTAAAATCGAAGACGCTAAATATTTAAGAAACGATTTCCGGTTCCGGTTTATCAACTATGCAAGCATAAACGTTCATCCGAGTTTTCCCGGACGCAGCACTGCTTCAGATCATTGGCATCTCGATTTCGTCTATTTGGATAAAAACAGAACGGCAAGCAACTCAAATCTTCCGGATATTGCATTAATCGGAGAACCCAAAAGACTGACAAGGGATTACGAAACCGTTCCCGCTACGCATTTCGAGTATGCAAAAGCCGATTTGTTCGAGGACCCGATGAATCTGGAACTGAATTACACAAATTTCGGATGGGGCGTCAGAAGCGTTACCCGTAATTTCCGGTTGCGCTCTGTTTATGGAACTTCGGGCAGGACATTGTCGTACTCCGCAGGCGCTGAAAATATCCCTGACGGAAGCACGATAAACCTCTCGTATGCAATACCTCGTTACGAATTTTCGGTTACCGGCGATTCGGCGGCGTTCGAACTGCTGAGCTGGATTGAAACCGACAACGACAATTCGAAATTTCGGGCGGCATTACGCTATAACGACACTAACAGAATCATTTACGAGTTCAAAGATTGCTATACTTACGACGACGGAACGGCTGAAAACGGATACGGACTGTTCGGAAGCGGTTCGTCTTTGGGAAAAGTAGCGATAAAATTCCGTACCTACATGGCTGACAGTCTGCGCGGCGTGTACATGTATTTCAACAGAGCTGTGAACGACGGTAATAAAAATCACAGTTTTGCAGTTGCAGTCTGGAACGACGCCGGAGGTATCCCGGGCGAATTGATACACAGCGAAACAGGCGGCAGACCGGAGTTCAGAGACAGTCTGAACAAATATGTAGCGTACAAATTCGAAAAACCCGTGTATCTTTCCGAAGGCGAGATATTTTACGTCGGATGGTTGCAGACGGACGAAGGCTTTTTGAATATTGGATTCGACAGAAACCGCAACTCAAAAAGCAATGTATTCTACAGCCTCGGACAAACATGGGAATCGTCGGTTTTCGACGGTTCGCTGATGTTGCGTCCGATATTTTGCAGCGCCGATTCACGATTCCCGACCGATTACGTTGAACTCGAAGATAATAAACGGGAAAACGGGAATATACGGAATTTCAGAGCATATCCGGTTCCGGCAAGAGGAATTGTCTATCTCGAAGAAGATGATAATGCTCCGTTAATATCCTTAAAAATAGAATTGTATTCGTTTTCGGGAGAACTTGTTAAAGTCTTCGAAAACGTGTCGGGAAATATTGATGTAACGAATGTTATGCCGGGAATCTACCTCATGAGAGTGTGGAACGCCGACAGAAAAGTGCGGGAAGTAAAAAAAATTATCATCACAGAATAGGCTGAATATAAATTGTAGTTATAATAATTTGGTATGAATAACGTTAAGATAAAAATATGCGGGATGCGTAATGTCATTAATATAGCGGAGATAGCTATGTTACGCCCTGATTATATGGGATTTGTTTGTTACGAACGGTCGCCCCGTTATGCCGCGGAATTAAATCATGCAGTTCTCAAATCCCTGTTTCCAAGTACATTGTCGGTAGGGGTGTTTGTGAATGCGAAAATTGAGCATGTTGTCGAAACAGCGGAATATTACAGGTTCAATGTCCTGCAACTTCATGGAGATGAGACCCCCGAATATTGCGCGGAGTTAAGGACAAAGTACAATTGCGAAATAATCAAAGCATTCGGGATAAGGTCTGTGGACGATTTTGACGGAATACACAATTACGAACAGGTTTGCGATTATTTTCTTTTCGACGCAAAAACCGAACTGTTTGGCGGTTCGGGGAAAAAGTTCGACCACAGTCTGTTGACAAACTATAGGGAGAAAAAACCGTTCTTCATAAGCGGAGGGATAACTCTCGCCGACGCCGAAAATATCATAAATAACTGTCATGAGTTATGCTTTGGTATTGACGTCAATAGCGCATTCGAGATTTCGCCGGGGCTGAAAAATGTCGAACAGGTCAAAAAACTGTTGAATCTTATTAACCAAGCGAATGAACAGGATATATAAACTATTTAAACACAAGCAAAACAACATTCTGTCGGTTTATTTCACCGCAGGATATCCGCATTTCGACGATACGGTAACAATCGTCAAAGAACTTGAAAAACAGGGCGCTGATATAGTCGAAATCGGGATTCCGTTTTCCGACCCCATGGCTGACGGTCCCGTGATTCAACAAAGCGGAACCGCGGCGCTCGATAACGGAATGTCGTTGAAAAAACTGTTTTCACAACTCGAAAAAATACGTGACGACGTGAGTATTCCTTTGATAATGATGGGATATCTCAATCCGGTAATGCAGTTTGGCGTCGAAGAATTTTGCCGTGAATGTAGAGCGACAGGCATCGACGGAGTGATTATTCCCGACCTGCCTTTCGACGATTATATGCAGAATTTTAAATCGTTGGGCAAACAGTACGGAATCGAATTTATCATGCTTATAACTCCCGAAACGTCGGAGGAAAGAATCCGTTGGATTGACGAAAATACTTCGGGTTTTATCTACATGGTTTCGACCGCCTCAACTACCGGCGCCAAAGACAGTTTCGAAGAGAAAACACTGGATTATTTCAGAAGAATCAATGCAATGAACCTGAAAAATCCTCGCCTTATCGGTTTCGGAATATCAAACAAAACGACGCTCGACGCAGCATGCGAAAATGCAAGCGGAGCGATTATCGGCAGTGAATTTATTCGCCTTCTGGGCAGCGAACAGTCGATTGAAGCTGCCGTGTCGAAACTAATGCGGAAAATCGGAGGAAGTTAAGAACTAAGAACTAAGAGTTAAGAGTTCCTGGACAACGACAAAGTCCCGCAGGGCCCTGCGGGACTTTGTCAGTGTCTGTTATTGCTCGTTCCTCATCGTTCATTGTTCATACATCATACATCATACTTCATACTTCATAGTTCATACTTCATAGTTCATACTTCATCGTTCCTCAACGTTCATCGTTCATACATCATACATCATACTTCATAAACAAAGACATGATTAGTATTGAGTATATTTTTAATTGCCTGAAAGGCAAGATTTTCATAACCGCAGGTCAACGACCTGCGGAACATCGATAGCTATTTTCTGCCTGAAAGGCAGGACTGTACAGTCACACCAGCGCCAAATTTTCCTGATTTTGAAGGGTGGGCAGTTAGTCTAAAACTTTAAGCAAGACAAGTCCTGCCTTTCAGGCAGAGACTGGTAGTATGTAACTCCGCAGGTCGTTGACCTGCGGTTATGAAAATCTTGCCTTTCAGGCAATTAATACATAATCAATGTTAACGGTGTTTTTAC
>JAISXV010000187.1 GCA_031270335.1 Prevotellaceae bacterium
GCGGGGTCGCCTTCCAAAAGATTCTTTGCCGAAATGCTGACAATGGCTTCGCCCGCTCTGACCGCCGTACCTTCCGTAATCGACGGATTGACAAACGACACAACGCCGTTCGAGGTCGCCGCAATAGTTGCTTCGTCGCCTTGCGAGGCTTTGATTTGTCCGCTTGTCTTAATCACCTGCGCAAACGTTCCCGTTGCGACAGGTTCGATTTCAAGTCCGACAGTTTCGGCTTGTTCTTTGCTGAAAGCAATCTCGTCGGAATGCTCTTCTTTTGCTGATTTTTCAGCGTCATGGTCGTCGCCGTCATGGTCGTGACCATCGTGATTATGACCGTCGCCATCGTAATGTTCGTTCGAATCGTGCGACGAATGGTTGTGTTCGTGTTGTCCTGAACCGCAACCGTAAAAAAATATTGTTGCTACTATAGCTATTACTGTTATATATATCTTCATTTTGTATCAATTTTAATTTTATAATTTATATCCGACTTTTGTCAGATGTATTAATAATATGTATAATGATTTATGGCGTCTGTGCAACGCCGGCGGAGGTAACGCCCGATAAAGTATATCAGGCTATAAGATATGGAGGTGCGCGTAAACCGTTGATGCGGTTTACGACTTCAAATTCGGGGAAAAGGTATCTTTCCCGATAACGGTGTTTTGTGAGATAGACAAACTTCGCTTCCGTATCGTACAAATTGATAAGTCCTAAGAATACGGGAACGAAATGTATGTTGTGATTATTGTCGTCGTGAGAACAGAATTTACACTTGATTTCGCTCTGTGCTGAAACGATGTAAGAGGTTTTTGATATGCAATCGTCATCATCGAAAGGCAGTCTGTCGTCATCATCATGATGGTGATTGTCGCCACTATCATGTTCGCAATGACACGCACCAATGTTAATGTAGGTCATGTTCCCGTGGTGATGATGAGGAACACTTGCCGACACTAACAATGTGATGACTGCTAACGCAATCGCTAATATGTAAAATAAACGCTTCATAATCAAAAATCGGGCGCAAAGGTAAAACATTTTTTCGAAACTGCAAAATATTTTTTTAATAGACTGAAATTGACGCACTTTGTCATTTCATAATCCATTATTGCTATTAGTGGAAGCGCGCTATTGCGATAGCGAACATATCATTTTTCTGGCGTTTGATGAATACGTCGAATGTTGATTCTCACAACGTATTCACATACAAAATCAGCGCATCCAGTTCCTCCTTACTCAGTTTTTTCGTAAATCCATGTTTATCGTCTGAATTATAGAGCGTAAACATCTCTTGTAATGTTGCTGCCCTGCCGTCGTAGAGATAAGGAGCTGTGCGCCAGATTTCAGAGAGCGAAGGAGTGTCGAACGGACGTCCGGCGTCGTTGGCGTCGCCGCTGCCGACGTCGTATTTCGTCATGTCGGTAAAATAGTTACCATTGTGACATTGAGCGCATCCCGCCTGTTCGAACAGTTTTTTACCGAGTTGTTTCGAATCCTTTTTCTTGTATTCTTTCAGATAAGGACTTTCAAGTGGCGACAGATTTTTCAGATAATCATCAATATCTACAGACAGAGATTCCGGTTGACGCGTTTGCAGAGTGTGGAGGATACCGTTTCGTACTGCCAGTTCGGCAGATTCACGTATTCCCGTTATCATACAGGGCGGAGTAACGTGTGAGTATAACAGGCTCTTAGTGTTTTTCGGATTACCCAGACCATCGTTTTGCTGGTCCCAGTTTAATCCGTCGGCTCTACCGTCGGGATGACACGATGCGCAACTTTGCCATTGCTGATAACATATTGAAGCGTCGAAAAAAGCAAGTTCACCGCGGCGTATGCCATCGGATTCTGCTTCTGCGCCGAGCGTCAGTATTTCCGGATTACCACCTTCAGCCGGAATCGCTTCAAGGAAAGTCGAAAAACGACTGCTGACATATATCTTGCCACCCACATAAGCCAGATTGCGCGGCGAACGTCCTTTTAAAACAATACGTTTTTTATACGGCGACACAAATGACAGCGAACTGCTTAAATCCTCTTTATCGCGTACATAAGCGTCCTTCTTCTTTCCCTCGAAAAGAGCGGTAAGACCAGCGTGCAGCCCCTCCAAATCGACCGTCATCAACTCGTGCGAACCGGAAACCGCAATGTGCAGCTTTCCCTTATCGTCGATACAGATGTCATAAGGATTAGCAGCGCCATGATCTACATCGTCCAACAGAACGGTGGCATAGAGCGAATTATTTTTCAGATCGACAATGCTTAAAGCATTTGTATTCACCCATCCTCTGTCCAATTGCGTGATAGGCACGCTGAAACGCGACAACAGATGTACGGCGTAAAGATAACGTCCATTGGGCGAAGATGTGATTCCCGTCAGCGACTGCGCGCCGTTGGCGAGTATCACGTTTGTACGGACGGTGTTCGATTCGGCGTCGATCAGAGTGATTTGCGAGGCTACAACAGTTGCCGTACTTGCCTGTGCCGGAAGGAAATTTGCTACAGCAATCGTTTTACCGTCAGGCGTAATACAGAGAGAGCGAGGTTCGCGTACTGCCGGAATCACTGTTTTAACTTTGTTTTTCTTTAAGTCAATCACCGAAACCGTGTTGGAAAACCGGTTGGCAACATACAATGATTGTCCGTCAGCCGACAACGCCATTCCTTCCGGAGTATGTCCGGTTGCGATTGTCGCTTTCACTTTTCCCTTCGGTAAACCGATAATATTTACCTTTCCTGCAGCGTCGCCCGTACTTGCGTAAAGCGTCGAAGCGTCGGCAGAAAGGAGAATACTGTTCGGATTGTGTTTCAGTTTGATTTGTCCGGTTGTTTGTCCGGTCGCAATATCCGTGATTGCAATTGATTTGGCTGTCGTTAAAGCCGTGTAGATAAGGCTTTGTTTTTCGTCGATAGCAATTGCGCCCGGAGAAAGATATTTGACTTCCGGTGCGAGTGTCAGGCTGAATGCCAGCAATACTAAAAATGTTAAATATTTCATTTGTTGTTTAAATTTATTTTATAATCATCAATTTTTACCATATTTTTGGTCGCAAAGGTAAACAAAATATATTAAATGTCGTTCATATAATATTGTATTTTTGAATATTGAATCTGTTAAACACTCATTTTCAGATTTTTTTTCTAAAAAATATATACCTTTGTATTGTTAAAAATTAAATAAAATGGATGAAATTTTAATTGTACCCGACATTCACGGGCGAGATTTTTGGAAACCTGCATTGGATTATAAAGGGACGGTAATATTTTTAGGCGATTACACTGATCCGTATCCGCAGGAAGGTTTTACGCAAGATAATGCTTATCAGAATTTGAAAACAATCGTGGATTTCAAAAAACAAAATCCCGACAGAATCACTTTGCTGGTCGGCAATCACGAAATGCACTACTATAACAGCGATTATGCCTGTGGACGGTTTGATTATCACTTTTTTCAACAGTATAATGAAATATTGACAGGCAAAGAAACCGCCGGATTGTTTCAACTTTGCAAACAGATTGGTAATTATCTGTTTATTCACGCCGGAATCACCAAAGGCTGGTATGATGCTCATTTCGACGAGTTGTCGAAATTGGGGAACACGCTGGAAGAACAAGTAAACAATCTGTTCGTTACCAATATCGAAGCATTTTATGAAGCTTCGAGGTACAGAGGCGGTTATAATGATGCGGGAAGTCCGTTGTGGGCTGATGCATCGGAACATTTCGACGAAACAGAACATTTCAGCGATACCATTATACAAATAATCGGTCATACGCAACTGAAAATTGATGAACCTCTTATAAAAGGTAACATTCGTTTGCTGGATAATCGGCAACTGTATTTGCTGAAAAACGACAAAATTGTGAAATATGTAGCGCCATAATAATGAATGTTAATATTTGTAACCACTTATATTTCATTAATATCAAAATTATTTTTGCCAAATATTTGGTACTTTTGTGATTTTGTAATACTTTTGCGCACGAAATAATAATTGTGCCGGATATTAAATGGTTAAAGATAACAGTTATACCGACAAGGAGTTGATAACAATGTTCCGTAATCCGGCACAGAAAAGTTATGCGTTCAATCTGATTACGCGGAAATATCAGGAACGGGTGTATTGGCATATAAGGAAGATAGTGATTTCGCATGACGATACCGACGATTTGGTTCAGAACACTTTTTTGAAAGCATGGGAAGGACTTGAATCGTTCAGAGAAGAGTCACAGTTATTTACCTGGTTGTATCGTATAGCCACCAACGAGGCTCTTACATTTTTGAGGAAGAAAAGAACAAAATTCTTTTTGCCTTTGGTTGACGTCGAAAATCAGTTGAGCAACACGCTTGAGAGCGACGCTTATTTCAGCGGCGACGAACTGCATACGAAATTACAGAAAGCGTTGCTTCGTTTGCCCGAAAAACAACGGTTGGTTTTTAATATGAAATATTTTGAAGAAATGAAATATGAAGAGATATCGGCTGTCGTGGGAACATCGGTTGGAGCCTTGAAAGCTTCGTATCACCATGCAGTCGAAAAAATCGAAAAATTTTTACAGGAAGATTAAACCTTTAACAAAAATGAATGTCTAAACACTACAAAATTGTAAAACGATGTTGAATAATGAATTGTTGAATAATGAATTAAGAAAGAATCCTTTTGCTGTCCCGGACAAATATTTTGATAATTTGCCGTCAAGAGTTCAGGATAAATGTATAATGTCGAAAAAAAGTCCGGTATTCGCATTCGGGCTTCTTCCCAAATTAGCATGGAGCGGAGGAATCATAGTATTAGCGCTTGCATTGTTTCTGTCGTATTTTAATTTTAACAACACCTCCATAGGAAAGCAAAATCCTGAAACCCTGATGGTTGATGCTGACAGCGGGGAAATATCGCCGAAAAACGTCGATGTTCGAAAAAGTTCCTTAAAGTCGTATCGAAACGATGTCAAGGTTGAATACTTGGCTGTGCGAAATGTCAATTTGAATGATTATTTGGCATCGAGGTATTAATGAATTATTTAATTGTTTTTTTATGAGAAATTTGATGGGGTTGATAACTCTTTTGAGTATTACTGTGGGCAATGTTCATTCGCAAGTCAGAACAGAACGGATAGAATTTGATACCGTTTTCAACGACGGGAGCGGATATTTTCATTTTCATATAGACAATATGGAAATCGGCGGACGTCAAAACACAAAGAGTCAAAAGAATGGTTTTGGCGGAACAAGCATCATCAACAATATCGAAGCGGAACGTCAAAGGTTGGAAGAAGACCGTCGTGCGCTCGAACGATATATTGATTCGGTGAAAGTTATTCTGTTTACCAATACAATGGGACTTACCCAATCGGAAGCAGTCATTTTCTGGCCCAAATATGAAAGCTATCAAAAAAAGCTTGATAAAATTCACGAAAAAAGAAGAGAAGCTAACGCTAAAATGTGCGACCCTTTTCGTTCGTATAAAATCAAAGAATATCAGGCGCTTGTCGATGTTGAAGTGAAATCCTACAGAGAAGAGGCTATGTTGAGAGAACAATATGCCGAAGAGTTTAAAACTATTTTAGGCAGTAAATTGTATCTGTTATACAGGGCAGAACATCTGTTTGCTCGATGGATTTACAGTAATTTTTAAACTTTTTGACTTGTATTGAATCTATTGAGATAGTTATAAAAAATAAAATTGTATGATTATGAGAAATAGTAACATTTTAAAGACAATTCTTTTATTAGTAATTGCAGGATTAGTTGGCGGATTAGTGTCTGCCTTAGTGATCAGTAAAACTCAAAAACAACCGCCAATCATCAATTTGGCGCCGCAACGGGAGATGCCTGTTTCATCTGTAGCGTTTTCGTCTTCGGGCGAACCCGTGAACTTTTCGGATGCAGCAGAACACGCTGTACCTGCGGTTGTTCACGTTAAGGTGACAGGCGAAACGCAACGAAGATATTATGGCGGAAATAACGATTTGTTCGATTTCTTTTTCGGCAATCCCGAACAGGAACGAGAGAAATTTCAAGAATATACTCCCAAAGGCGCCGGTTCGGGAGTTATCATATCTGATGATGGTTATATCGTTACAAATAACCATGTTGTTGAAAAAGCAAGCGAAATTACAATCGTTTTCAACGACAAAACAACTCTCTCTGCCAGCGTTATAGGTAAAGATCCGACGACCGATATCGCCGTGTTGAAAGTCGAAACCGACACGAAATTGCCCACTCTGGGATTTACCGATTCCGACAAATTGCGGATTGGCGAATGGGTGTTGGCAATCGGCAATCCGTTCAACCTGACCTCAACCGTTACCGCCGGCATTGTCAGCGCCAAAGCAAGGGGTTTGGGTATTAACCAAAACGAGTTTAGTATAGAATCGTTTATACAGACCGACGCAGTTGTCAATCCCGGAAATAGCGGAGGCGCATTGATTAACCTCAAAGGCGAACTTGTCGGCATCAATACAGCTATTGCTTCACATACAGGCGTATATGAAGGTTATTCTTTTGCAGTACCGGCAAACATCGCCAAAAAAGTAGTAAAAGACCTTATCGAATTTGGAGTTGTTCAAAGGGCGCTTTTAGGCATCATGTACAGGGATTTAGCTAATTTTGAGAATGAAGACGAAATTGATTCTTATATTAAAGTATTTAAAGAACGAGACGGTATTGAACTCGATGCTGCAAAATTTAAAGGGTTATGGAAAAAGCAGTATAAAGGAGTATGCGTTCTCAGTGTCGTGGAAAATAGCGCTGCTAAAGATGCCGGAATAGAAAAATATGATATAATTACAAAAATTGGAGATAAAGAAATTACATCTCAAAACATTGTTTTAGAGGAAATTGGCAAGTTGCGACCGGGTGATAAGATAGAAATTTCATTAATTCGCGACGGAAAAATGAAACAAATTGAGGTTGTTTTACGTAATAAGGCGGGTAATACAGGTGTAGTGTCGGATGACAAGATTGAAATTCTGGGCGCTCAATTTGAAAATGTTGATAAAGAACTCGCTAATCGACTGAGAATTAAAGGTGGAGTTCAGATAGTTGAACTTAATGAAGGGAAGTTAGCGAATCGAGTTAAGAAAGGGTTTATTATCACAAGAGTTAATCAAAAACCCGTAAATTCGGTAGAAGAATTGACAAGTCTTATCAACAGTTTGAAACGAGGAGAAGGCGTGTTTATTGAAGGACTTTATCCCAACGGCAGACGCGATTACATAGCGTTTGAGTTGTAAGTGGGTTAAAGAAATTTGTTTCTGACATAATATCTGAAAGCCGAAGTTCAATTGTGAAAATTGAACTCGGCTTTCGTAGTAAACATTTATTGGACGAAATTAAGATTAGAATATAGAATAAGATAATGAGACAGCTTAAAATTACAAAATCAATCACAAACAGGGAAAGCGCTTCCCTTGATAAATATTTGCAGGAAATTGGTCGCGAAGAACTGATTTCTGTTGAAGATGAAGTAGAACTTGCTCAACGAATTAAAAAAGGCGACCAGGAAGCATTAGAGAAACTGACGCGTGCAAATTTGCGTTTTGTGGTCTCTGTAGCAAAACAATACCAGAATCAAGGATTGAGTTTGCCCGACTTAATCAACGAAGGTAATCTGGGATTGATTAAGGCTGCCGAGAAATTCGACGAAACTCGCGGGTTCAAATTTATTTCATACGCAGTATGGTGGATTCGGCAGTCGATTCTGCAAGCGCTGGCAGAACAGTCGAGAATCGTGCGTTTACCTCTCAATCAGGTAGGTTCGCTGAACAAAATCAATAAGGCTTTAGCCAAATTCGAACAGGAAAACGAACGAACGCCTTCGTCGGAGGAATTGTCGGTGATACTTGATATCCCGCAGGAAAAGGTGTCGGACACAATAAGAGTTTCGGGCAGACATGTTTCTGTTGACGCTCCGTTTGTCGATGGCGAAGACAACAGCCTGCTGGACGTACTTGTTAATAGCGATTCTCCAAATGCCGACAGAGGTCTGTTGACCGAATCTCTTGCAAAAGAAATCGAGAGAGCGTTGGCTACGCTTACCGAACGCGAACGGGATATCGTGAGATATTTCTTCGGTATCGGCACTCAGGAAATGACGCTCGAAGAAATCGGCGAGCAATTTGGTCTGACGCGAGAAAGAGTGCGTCAAATCAAGGAAAAAGCTATCAGGCGACTGAGGCACAGTTCCAGAAGTAAATTGTTGAAGTCATATTTAGGATAAGTAAATCAATTGATTGTAAAAAAAGCAGAGTTTATCAAAAGCAGTCCCGACTATACCCTGTGTCCGCAGACCGGTTTACCGGAATATGCGTTCATAGGGCGTTCGAATGTCGGGAAATCGTCGTTAATAAACATGCTCACAAACAGACATAAACTCGCTCAGGTGTCTTCTACTCCGGGTAAAACGGTGATGATAAACCATTTCATGATAAACGACGAATGGTATTTGGTAGATTTACCGGGTTACGGATATGCAAAAACGTATAAAAGCAAACGGAACGAACTGAAAAGCATGGTTAACAACTATATCCAGAAACGGGAACAGTTAACTTTGCTCTTTGTGCTTATCGACGTACGGCATGAACCTCAAAAAATCGACGTCGATTTTATTAACAGTTTGGGCGAAAGTCAAACGCCCTTCGCTTTAATTTTTACAAAAGCTGACAAACTCTCGAAAACAATGCTGAACAAAAATATCGAAAGCTTCAAAAGTAAACTCTCGGAAATGTGGGAAGAACTTCCTCCAATTTTTATCGAATCGGCAGAAACCGGACTTGGTAAACAGGAAATACTGGACTACATCGCTCTTTTTTTGAACAACTTAACTAACGGCTTAATATAATCGTCGTCGGTAGCGATATTTACCGAATCTACCCTGTACTTCGAAAACGCTTTGTTGAGATTGTCGGAACACGACCTCCACCATTCGTTATAAATTCGTCTGATTTTTTTTCTGCCGGTATTAACGAGGATTTTTTTTCCGGTTTCGGCGTCGTGCATTTCGACCAGCCCCACCGGAGGCAGTTCTGTTTCACGCTTGTCGTATATTCTCAACGCCACTACGTCGTGTTTTTTTGAGGCGATTTTCAACGCCTGTTCGAACCGCGGCATATTGTTTTCGTCGAAATCCATGAAATCCGAAAGGATAAAAGTCGTACATCGTTTTTTCAAAGCGCCGGTCAGATACGCCAAAGCTTCGGAGACGTCTGTCCCTGAATTTTCGGGAGTAAATTCGAGTATTTCTCTTATTATACGCAAGATGTGAGTGCGTCCCTTTTTAGGTGGAATAAATTTTTCTACTTTGCTGCCGAAAAACATTGCTCCAACTTTGTCGTTGTTGATACTCGCCGAAAACGACAACACCGCCGACAATTCGGCAATCAAGTCTTTTTTGAACTTGCTTTGTGTGCCGAACGTTTCAGACGCGCTGACGTCAATAATCAGCATCACAGTCAGTTCGCGTTCTTCTTCAAACACTTTCACGAAAGGAGTGTTGAAACGGGCTGTTACGTTCCAGTCGATATTTCGAACGTCATCACCGGGTTGATATTCACGCACTTCGCTGAAAGTCATTCCACGACCTTTGAACGCGCTATGATATTCGCCGGCAAAGATGTTACCCGACAAACCTTTGGTTTTTATCTCAATCTTACGTACTTTTTTCAATAAATCCGTTGTTTCCATCTTATTACATTTACTAAATAAAATGCAAAGTTAATCAGAATTTATAAATTTATAGAATTTCTTAAAATAATAAATTCACACACATTTCGCATAGACGTTAATTAAAAAGAGAAGATGTTTCAATTCTAAATCCATTTCTTCCTCAGTATCAAAGAGATTGGGTGTCTCTACTAAGCCCCGCAGGGCCCGCAGGGACTTATCGGTCGTCCATCAACTCTTAACTCTTAGCTCTTAACTCTTAACTCAATAGCCGTGTCCGTAAGCTGAAGCATACGGTTAAGAGAACACGGAGTTTATTTCTCTGTGTCCTCTGTGCTCTCTGTGGTTATTAAACATCGCTTTTTGTTGTTCAAAAATGAAAAATCCCGTATAACTTACGGGATTTTTTTGTCGTTGTTGTGACATCGAAAAATGAAACGTAATTTTTTTATTACTTTTGCGCCATAAAAAATATATTTAAGATGAATACAAACAGACGAAATTTTATTAAAAAAGCAACCATTGCCACCGCAGGGTTGGGTATGATATACCGGAGTAGTCTTATGGCAGCCGAGCCTGTGGTTGAGACAAAACAGGGAAAACGTATCGGGATGTTGGGATTGGATACTGGTCATTGTATGGCTTTTACGCAGTTGTTTAACGCTCCGGACGCCGGCGACAAATATCGTGGTTACAAGGTAACGGCGGCATGTCCCAAAGGCACGGAACTTATTAAAGAATGGAAAGACCAGATCCCCAAAATTACGGAAGAAATCAAAAGTCAGGGCGTCGAAATTGTCGATTCAATAGAGGAACTGTTGAAAAAAACGGATGTCATCCTGATGACCTGCATCGACGGAAACAGACATCTCGAACTTGCGACGCCGGTTCTTAAATCGGGCAAATCTTTGTTTATCGACAAGCCGTTCACTGCTTCGTACCGGGACGCCCGCGCTATTGTCGAAGCTGCCCGTGAATACAACACGCCGATGTTTTCGTCTTCTTCGTTGCGATATCTGACCGGAGCGGAAAATGTTGCGGAGACTGTAGGAGGAATCATCGGAGTCGATACGTATGGACCCGCCTCTATTGAGCCGCATCATCCCGATTTGTTCTGGTACGGCATCCACGGCGTCGAAATACTGTTTGCCGTGATGGGCGCCGGATGCAAGTCGGTCAGACGGACTTATACGCCCGAAACAGACCTTGTTGTCGGAATGTGGGACGACAAGCGGTTAGGAACATTTCGCGGCACACGCAACGGAGCGTATGGTTTCGGCGCAACGGTATTTGGCAAAAAAAACACTGTACACCTCAACAAGGACGAGGGTTACAGCCCATTGCTTGTGAAAATCGCCGAATTTTACGATACGAAAATAGCGCCGTTTCCCGTAGAACAAACGCTGGAAATCATCGCTTTCATGGAAGCGGCTGACGAAAGTAAAAAACAGGGCGGCATCGAAATCAGCTTAGAATCGTTAATGATAAAGAGATGTTAACAACAAGAAAATTACCTGTCAGCATGCAGGATTTTGAAGATTTGAGAGCAAATCATTGTTTGTATGTGGATAAGACAAAATATATTTACCCTTTGGCAGCAATAGGAAAGTCTTATTTTCTTGGCCGTCCGCGTCGTTTTGGGAAAAGTCTTTTTTTGTCCACTCTCAAAGCGTATTTTCTTGGAAAGAAAGAACTTTTCGAGGGTTTGGCAATTGCTGAATTAGAAAAAGACTGGATAGAATATCCTGTCATTTATATTGATTTTAATAAAGCAGTATATAAAAGTGAGCAAACACTTAATACCGTTTTGGATGCTATCTTGAGAGTGTATGAACAGGAATGGAATGTTGATTACATAGCAAACGAACTGTCGGTAAGATTTGATAACCTGATACAGAAGGTGGCTAAGCAATCCGGTCGCAAAGTAGTCGTTCTTGTGGACGAATACGACAAACCCTTGCTTAATACAATTAATAATTCTGTCGTCAATGAAAACATTCGCGACACCTTGAAAGGTTTTTACGGTGTATTGAAAGGCGCCGACGCCAATTTGCGGTTCGTGTTTTTCACCGGCGTAACCAAATTCTCAAAAATCAGCGTTTTCAGCGACTTGAACCACCTGACAGATATTAGCCTGAATGAAGATTTCGCCGGAATATGCGGCATGTCCGAAACAGAGTTAACTCAATATTTTCAGCCGGAAATCAAAGTATTAGCCGACAAAAATAAACTCTCGTACGATGAAACGCTTGCCGATCTGAAAAAACATTACGACGGTTATCATTTTGCAAAAAAAAGTGAGGATATATACAATCCATACAGTGTTTTGAATACTTTTTTTAACAAAGATATCCGCAATTACTGGTTCGAAACAGGTACGCCGACATTTTTAGTCAAAATGCTCAAAGACCTTGATTTTGACATTAAAAGTCTGGAAAACGACATCCGTATGCCCGCAGATTACATCACCGATTATCGCGCCGAATATGAAGATCCGGTTCCATTACTCTATCAAAGCGGT
>JAISXV010000198.1 GCA_031270335.1 Prevotellaceae bacterium
CTCGCTCTCGAAACAGGAATACGTTTCCCCGCCGGCAATAACAATATCGACCTGCGTGTATATTTCGACCACAGCCTGACAAATGTCCAAAAAACGGGCGATGCTCATGTAGTCGAATACCAGTCGTCGAACCCCTCGCAGTTCAAGTATCACAGCGTAGTGAACACCGGATTAGTCGATAAGGTCAGCCTGTTCGGAGGCGGAATGAAAATCGGAATAAACTTCTGAGGGAAGTATGAAGTATGAAGTATGAAGTATGAAGTATGAACAAACTATGACACTATTAACCGTATGCTTCAGCTTACGGATATTCTGTGATAATCAGGCACTTATCCTATGCTGTGAAAAAATACCATAAATATGGTATTGCGCAGTATTATAAACCCCATTACCTTTGCACTTTGAAATAAGATTAAATTATGGTGATTGAATTACGACATATTAAAAACATTAGAAATGGAAATCCACTCCGGACACTCAGTCCGGCAGTGGTTTCTGCAATATGTTGTCAACAGTTTAACTCTTCCCGAATGCGCTGCTGTTGCAGCGCGATTTAAAAATTTCTCACTTTTATTTTATTAAAATGAGTTGTCGAAAGATAACTCCCGAATTAGTTAAAAAATTAAAAAATTATTTATAAAAATATTAAGAATTAAGTATGTATAACAAACAAAGCGTCCCTCTTCACTATGGCATTAGCTACAAGGGACGCGACTCTAAAATTTTAAAATTAGCATGGCAAAGTTAGAAAGAATTTCTTTATCGACAAGAAAAAATTATGTTTCGAGGATTAAAACAGTGATATTGTTGATATTACTATCCTCATGGACACCCCTGTTTTCGCAGCAGAAAATCACGGGAAAGGTGTTGGACGCCAACACGCAGGAAGTCATTGTCGGCGCAAATGTTGCGATCAAGTCGAGCAACGAAGGCAGCGCAAGCGACAGTAATGGACTTTTCGAACTTGTGACTAACCAGAAAATTCCCCTTACTCTGGAAGTTACCTATCTGGGTTACAAAACTCAGGAAATCGATGTGTATGAGGCAGACGAACTTGTTACCATCCTGCTGAACAACGATTACAATGCGTTGAATCAGGTTGTGGTTGTCGGATACGGCACGCAGAAACGAAAGGAACTGACGGGAGCAGTCACTACCGTCGCAAAATCGACGCTGTCACAACCCGTTGTGTCGTTCGATAATCTGCTGGGCGGAGCTGTCGCAGGGCTGAATATCTCGCAGAACGGACAACCCGGCGCAACTTTTTCGGCGCGTATACGCGGCGGCAACTCTATTAACGCGGGTAATGAGCCGCTGTTTGTTGTTGACGGCGTGATACTTTACGGAACCGGTTCAACGAGTTCCTCCGTCAGTCAGGTATCGGCGAATATCAATCCGCTGGCGGCGATCAATCCCAACGATATCGAATCAATTGATGTGTTGAAAGACGTGTCGGCAACGGCAATTTACGGTTCGCGCGGTTCGAACGGCGTGATTATCATCACCACTAAAAACGGACGGAAAGGCGCAAAGGACAGGATTGAATACCAGTATTCTATCGGCTGGCAACAGGCGACAAAAACACTGGATTTGCTCAATGCAAGCGAGTGGGCGGCGCTCAACCGTGAAATCGGCGGCGCTTTAAAAGGAGCGAGCGATGCGGAGATTGCAGCTTTTGGCGAAGGTTACGACTGGCAAAACTCTGTTCTGCGCACGGCGGCTAACCAAAGTCATCAATTTTCTTTTAACGGAGGAGACGATAAAACACGTTACTCGCTTTCGGGGAATTACACCAATCAGGACGGTATTTTACTCAATACCGATTTCAAACGTTACACAGGACGGCTGAATCTGGAGCGCGACATTCTGAAAAATCTTACTGTCAGCCTCATTTTGAACGCCAGTAAACTGAATCAGAACGGATTGAACGGATATCCCTCTTATGCGTACAGGAACAGTCCATTCGACGATGCTTTCCGTACCTCGCCTGCTGTTCCTATATATAATGCCGATGGCAGTTATAATTATGCCAATCCGTATGAAGTGGGCGATTTGCGCGCCGGCGACAGAACGACAAATGCTGTGTCGAACTTGCTCAATACCACTGCGCAAAACCATGCGAATACTCTGCTTGGCAATTTTTCGATTCGTTATACCATCATTCCGTCTCTTGTGCTGAAAGTGGCGGCGGGAACGAATATCAACAATGCTACTTCGAATTATTATGCGCCCTCGTACACGGCAGGCGGGTTCACTGCCAACGGTTATGCAAGCGTAGGCAATCGTCGCACCGATATCTGGCAGTATGAATATACTCTTAACTACACCAAACAGTTAAGCAAAGACCATTACATTGACGCACTGGCGGGTTATACCAATCAAACCACTTATGCCGAAAGCGCTACCGCTGCGGCGACAAATTTCGCTAACGACCTGGTGTTGTGGCACAGCCTGCAAAGCGGCAATAACCGTGAAGCTCCGTCGTCGAGCGCTTCCGAAGCCAGACTTAATTCCTACATCGGCAGGGTAAACTATACTTTCAAAGGAAGGTATAACCTGACTGCGACTATCCGCGCCGATGGCTCTTCGCGCTTTGCTCCCAATCACCGCTGGGGTTATTTCCCGTCGGTAGGCGTTTCGTGGAACGTGAGCGACGAAGCGTTCTTGAAAAACAATCGCACTCTTAACGCATTGAAACTGCGCGCCAGCCTCGGAACTGTGGGCAATCAGGAAATAGGCAATTACCAGTATGACGCTACATACACTACAACCAGTCCTTATTCTTTCAATAACCAGTTGGCTGTGGGGTATGTTCGTTCGCGACCGGAAAATCCCGATTTGAAATGGGAACAGACTGCCGCTTACAATGTCGGAATTGACGCCGGTTTTTTTAATTACCGGCTCAATATTACGGCTGAGGCTTACTACAAAAAGACTTCGGACTTATTGCTCAGCACGCCAACGTCTATCGGCACCGGATTCAGTTCTGTGTTGCGGAATGTAGGCAATATCAGCAATAAAGGTATTGAACTGGAAGTGAGCGGCACGATTATCGACAAGCGTAAACTGAAATGGACTGTTTCTGGAAATATTGCTAAAAATATCAATAAAGTACTTAAACTCGCCGGCGATCAGGAAAATATCGGCTCGACTATCTGGATAGGACATCCGCTAAGCATTCATTATTACATTGTTTACGACGGTATTGTCCAAACAGGCGAGGATGTTTCTGAAATTGCCGGACCATCGTGGAAAACCACAGTTGAGCCGGGCGACGAAAAATTTGTGAACCAGACGGATGTTGCAGAGAGTAACCCTGTAGTAGATGAAGCCAACGACCGCGTGATTCTCGGAACGAGCAATCCGGACGTCATTTACGGTTTTTCGACTTCGTTTTCGTATAAAGATTTAAGTTTGGATGTTTCATTTCAGGGCGTAAGCGGGAACAAGATTTACAATTCTTTGCGTCAAACGCTTTCGACTCCAAACATCTCTTATAACGGGCTTGCCGAACTGAATAACCGGTGGACGGAATCGAACCCGTCAACTGAAATTCCGAAAGCGCGTACGTCAGCAGCAACATATCAGACAAGCCGTTTTCTGGAAGATGGAGCTTTTCTGCGACTTAAAAACGTAACTGTAAGCTATAACCTGCCGGTGAAAATTGCGGCGGCGCCTTCGGCTAAGTTCCGTATTTTCCTTGCAGGGCAGAACCTGCTAACCTTTACCAAATTTACCGGATTTGACCCCGAAACGGGCGGCGGAACAGCATATCCGCTCGCAAGGACGATATCTCTGGGCGTGAATTTATCTTATTAATAATTAATTAAAAATTGAAAGTAATGAAAAAATATTTTTATATTTTAGCAATAGTAGCAAGCATTGTTTCTTGCACCGATTTAGACCTGATACCGCTCGGACAAATTGCCGACAGCAATTTCCCGAAAACCGACGATGACGCCATCGCGGTTACTACCGCCATCTATCAACCGAATGTAGGTATCAGTACGGCTTTGGGATACGCCATAGACCTGACTTCCGAATTGCAAACGAATGGAGAAAATCCTAACAGCGCCGGCGCATTGTTGGGAAAAATGGAGTGGGAACCAACAAATGGTTATGTTTCAAGTGTATGGAACGCTCTATACAATACGATTACACGCGCTAACGATGTGATTGATAAAATCGGCGCTTCGGAAATCGTTACGCCCGCGCTGAAAACGCGACTTTTGGGCGAAGCAAAATTCCTTCGGGCTTACGCTTATTTTTATCTTGTGCAACTGTGGGGCGAAGTGCCGTTGGTGCTGCATAATCTTGACGGCGACAAAATACCGCGTACGCCGGTGAACGAAGTATATGAGCAAATCGTTTCGGACTTGAAAGACGCTGCCGAATCTTTGCCCGTTTATACGGAGTATGCCGATTCGGACAAAGGACGTGCTTCGAAAGGAGCGGCATTAGCTTATCTCTCAAAGGTGTATCTCGTATGGGGACAAATCGACGACAGCGCCGACGCTGCAACACGGAAAACGCGCTTCAGCGAATCGGTCAAATATGCAGATCTTGTTACCGGTTATTCGCTTGAAGAAAATTTTCTTGCAAACTGGGACAAGAATAATCGCAACGGCAAGGAAGCTATCTTTTCCGTACAGCACATACAGGGACAGGCGTCGGCTACCAGCGGTGGAAACCATCTTGTACACTGCTCGTTCTACGGCGGACTGTCGAACTCGCTTTCTCCCCATGTATATTCCACCAATTACTACGAGTTAGACGCGCAAGGTAAGGTAATCGTTTCAACCATAGTGAATAAATGGTTTAACGATTTCGACGACCGCGACCAGCGTAAACGTGGCACATACCTGAAAGAGTACAGAATCAACGCTGACTCGGTGTTTGTGTACAACTTTGTACGTTATCGCAAATATGTTGATACTACGAATCTATCCACAACGGCAACTACAATTGATATCAACCGTACTGTTATCCGTTATGCCGAAGTGTTGCTGTTGAAAGCCGAAGCTATCAACGAACGCGATGGAACTCCCAATGCCGAGGCATACGAGGCAATCAATCAGGTGCGTCGCCGAGCTTTCCGTCAACCGCTTAACAGCGCATCGGAAATCGCCGACCTCCCGGCAGGACTTGATTACAACGGTTTCAAAGCGAAAATCCAGCAGGAACGCGTCTTTGAACTCACTTACGAGCAAAATCGCTGGACTGACCTTGTCCGCTGGCGAAAATACGTTCAAACGTTGAAAGAAGCCGTAAGCAAAAAATATATTGCCGAAGATAAAGAGGTCGGTAAACATAATGTGAAGTCGCATTATTATCGCTTCCCGATACCAAAAGCCGAACGCGACATCGACCCTGACCGGTTTTGGCAAAATTATGGCTACGATGGAAGTACGATCACTGAAAACCCGTATAAAAATTATGAGCCGGGTTGGACGGATCAGTAAGTAAATTAATGACTTTCAGTATTGTTGTTTCATATTTTATTTAAAAATTATTGAGGTGTTTGTTGGTAGCAGTGTTTGATGCTTTAGCTCAAACGCTGCAATCCAGCAACATTTAATTAGAAGTAAGGTGTACGGATTTTATCTTCTCCGGATGAAGTATTTGTCGTATTTTCCATCCACGATTACATCTTTCACTGCTTCGAGATAACCAAACCCGTTGAGCATGTCGGGCAAGAGATAGCTGCCTTCGACCCATTCGTTCCAGGCATTGACGATAATCAGTTTTGGCTGTTCGGGATGACGGTCGACGTACTGTTTTGCTTTCAGCAGCAACATGGCGAAACTTTCGGGAGTGTTGTTGTAATGCACGATTTTGTTGCCTTTTTTATCCGGGAAACGCGGCGTGTCGTCCCAACCTGATGAAACACAGGGAAAAACCGGAACGCTCAAAGCCGAATCCATCCGTTCGAGAATGCGGAGAGCATTAGCGCCGTAAACTAAATAATCTTCGTTGAATCCGCCCATATTGTACATTGCGAAACTGTTAAATCCCAGCGAATCTATCTTTTTGGAAAACTGTGCAGCTCTTTCTTTCGACATCATCGAACCCCATGCCTGATCCCACTGCAAATGCAGCCCGGGAAATCCCGCTTTTTTCACTTCGTCTCTGAAATAGTCAAGCGCCTTGCATGTTTCTTCCATCCCTCCGAAACTTTCCAGCAACTTGTTCGTATCAAATACGGAAAATACCGGTTTACCGTCGATTTTAAAATAGTTTGGACGTTTGAAATATTGATTTATAACGCGTTCGACAAGGATTTTGTAACTTTTCCAGTCCACATGAGCGTCCCAAAGCATTGCTGTTTCGTCTTTATAGAGATTCACATTGAAAAAACTCCGATAGACGTCATGATTCGCCCACATGATGTAAAACTGCATCTTTTCGTTGTTTTTAGCTTTCAGAAAACCGTTATTGAGAGCGTTTTCGAGAAACGGAGCCTCGTTATACCAGTACCAGTCGTAGATAAAAACATTGACGCCATGGTCGGTAGCAACGTCAATCCATTTTTCTACTACCTGAGGGTCGTCGTCCATTTCGTAACCCCAGAGCGGCTGTCGCGGCTGATAATGTTCGGGAAAACGCTTGTTTCCCTTCCTGATAACTTCCCATTCGCCTGTCCCGTCATGCCATATCAGACTGCGGCTCAACTCCTCATCGTGACACGAGGGCCAGACATACGCCGCTACATAATATTTTGACGTTGTTTCCGTTTGTTTCGATGATTGTTGTGCGCAGGATGACAGGAATAATATACATATACTTAAAAGGATAGCGCTGTTTTTCATTTTTTTGTGATTTTTTGCTCCCCAGCTAGGACTTGAACCTAGGACCCCATGATTAACAGTCATGTGCTCTAACCAACTGAGCTACTGAGGAGTTTATATAAACAACCTGCGCTGTTTGCGAGTGCAAAAGTAAACATTTTTTTTAACATCAAAACTTTTTCTCAAAATTTTTTCTTTAATATTTTTTATCTGCTTGTTATTGTGATATTTATGATGTACGATTTTTTTTGAAATTCTTTAATTCGTTTGTTCAAAATAGAATCTCCGGATGGATTGGAAACTTTTGAAAGTATTCACAATCCTGTCCGGAGATTTTTTTTAGAAAATCAGGCTTCCTCGATTATTTAATCGCATTTTCCGTTCCAGATACGATCATCTGTCCAGTCCAGCGATTTGTATGGCGTCCACGACCAGTCTGTAGTCTTCAGGTTGATGGCGTCATACTCAATAAACTTGTCGAGTGTTGCCGGAAGACCTGCGCGAGTTTGTATCTGTCGCCAGAGCTGATATCGTTCCATAACAGTAAAATAAGCGGCGCCGTTATTGTACATCACAGTACTGTTGTGCGGTTCGCAGGTGAAGAGTTCGCCGAAGATTATTCCATACCATCCCGAGGGATATACGCCCACCTTTTCGTAGCCTTTGCGACCGATGAAGTCTTTCCAGAAGACGCTGTCGGGATCACTGCGCCAGTCGAGCATCAACAGTTCGCCGACAACATGCTGATCATCAATTGTCGTTTTTGTGGAAGAATCCACATGACCCTCGCCATCTTCCACATACATGTCGGGCATCCGTCCGATGATATGTCCTGCAAATTCGTGTATCATCCAATAGATTTTGTAGCTTTCGTTAGCCGAATAGACTGCCACATCTCCCATAGCATAGCCGCCAATCATTCCGTTGCCCATAAAGATAACCGAGCGGTCGTCCTTGCCGGCTGCCAGTGTAGCATTGCTGCGGATTTTGTCCCAGTTAAGTTCCTCGCGTCCGGTATTATAAACATTATTTACACATTTATAAACGCCCCGTTCGGGAGATACATCCACATGGGCGCAGATGTAAAAACAATCCTTAAAATCACGGATAACAGGCATTGCCAGAAAGGCATTCGCCAGTTTACGGCAGTTATCCTCATAAACTCCGCCCTTCCGGCAATCATCCCTGTCGAAACCATCGCCAATAATAACAATGGCGATCCCGTTTCCAACAGTGTGAGAGTGCAAACTGATGATGTCGCCCGTTTTGTAATAATCATTGCTGTTTGTGCAGAAGTGCAAAACAACAATTCCTGTAATAACTATAGAGATCAAAAATAACTTTTTCATTCACATGTAATTTCAACGTCATAATCTATGGTGGTTAATTTGGCAATATCGTCATACCATGTATTCATTATGCCAAATACGTAATAGGTTCCGGGAGTCACATCGTATTCCACTTTTCCATCCGCCTCGCTAATCGTTTTGTGCTCTCCTTTATCCGCCGCTTCCTTGTCGTTATACAACAGGAACCAGATATTATAAGTAGGAGATATATTATCTACGATTTTCAGTTTACCGCTTTTGTCCACGATAACTTTGTAGGCTAATATGCCAAACTTATCACCCCATGTTCCCAGTTGTCCCGACCAATTGACAGCGGAGAGTTCATATTTGCCTTTATCTCTGAAAGGCAGTTTATCAACAACGAAGTATCCGTCGCTGTCGTAAATCCTGACTCTTGTCTGAAACACTTTTAAGGTGTCGCTATAGTAATTGCCGTATGAAAAAGTTATTGCTCCCTCACGTTCCGGCAAATCTTCGTTGGAATCCACCGACAGGAATATGGCTTTAGTTGACATAACATTGTTGTTTATAACCCCGTCATAGTACAGGTCTCCGTCATCGTCAATGATAACGCTGCCAAGGTCTATAATCTCCAGGACGTGTATCCAGTCTGCATCAATGTCAATCGTCCAGTCCACCAGATTGGTTCTTACGATTACCATTTCTGTTCCTCCTTCACCTGCCATCGTCATGTCTTTTATTGGCGTCGTTATGTCTGAGCTTAAGAAATACATCTCCGGTATCTGACCTCTTTGCAGTATATTCACTGTTTTAGAGATAGCGCCGGCGGTGAAACTGATTTTAGCAGTACGCCGAGTACCCAGATGCCTGTCAATTTCCACATTTACTATTCCAGAACCGTTGCCCGAAGCAGGTGAAATTCTTATCCAGTCGGCATCGGCAGTTGCGTTCCATGTCAGGTCGGTAATGACGTTTATCAGAGTTTGACCTCCGATAGCCAATACATCAACCTCTGTCTGGTCTATTGTCAGCGACGAAGGATTCGAAGTCTTATCGTCGCTGCAGGCAGTAAACATTGCAATACTTATGAGTGCAATAATCAAAAATAAATTCATTATATGCTTCATGTCTTTAAATATTTGATTGTTAAACAATTATTCGCTAAAAACTTCAATGCCGTGAACATCAATATAAGTTGCCCATCCGAGATTGTTATCTGGGAACAGCACAATCAAAAATTGTCCATGCAGAGTTTGCGGCAGGAGGAACGACAGACTCGTTGCTTTCTTTGCCTGTGTCTTTGCTATTGGCGATCCCCATGACGCTACCGGCGGATTTGCAGGTATCAGAGCTATCATTTTGTTTACCCAGGCAGAATAGTTATCTACCCTCGCCTCCGGAGTCGAACTCCAGTTGACAGTATGTGTAACATAGCCGGACATCGACAACTCGTCTGTCAGATAAAGTTCTACGTTATTCCAATAGCCGCCATCGGCGCTGTTAAGTACGAATTTGGAAACCGCTCTCGACTCTTTCATGTCAATTATAAGTACCTGCGGGAACGCAGTACCGAGTTTTGAATGCCAGCCGCTTCTTGGATCGTCATCCAGAATCAGCATCGGATGACCTCCTGACCATACTGTTTGGGAGCCAGAGCCATCGCCGCCCCATGGATGGTTGCCGTGTCTCGGCACAACTGTCCAGTTTTTAAGGTCATATTTTACCATAAAGAGTTCTTGATCTGCCCATTCGGTAACATATTCCTCGTTTGTCTGCGGAGGAGTATATGCACAACGGATTTGAAACTTCACCCCGCGTTTGATATCTGTACAGAGTGTTTCCGTGTATCTATTGTCTATATATTCATTTTTCCAGATTCCGTTGGACTGTTGATAACGGATTTCTGTCCACGTCAAATGGTCTGTTGCATCGCTCCATGTTATCGTTGCCTGCGAATTGTCGTCATCATGAATCTTTGCAGTCTTGAGCGGGCGCAAAGTTCGCGCACTCAAATATTCTTCAGGCGACGCCGTTTTTGCAAAAAACTCTCTTTCCATAGTCACAGTATCAAGAATCGGTCCCGATTCCATTATGGGAATAATCTTGCAAGTGACGGAAATGGGAAAGTTATCGCTCGGCTGCAAACCGACAATACTGAAACGCGGAACATCCTTCGAAGTCAGATTACCAGTTACAAGCTTACCGTTACGATCGGTGTACGAATATAGAAGTTCGGCAAAATTGAACAGCGAAGACGATAATCCCGACTCCTCTGTCCATCTGAAATCCATTGTTGTAGGCGTTGGAATCATATTCGGCAAAGGAAAAGAATATCCTGCAAGATCTTCATCGGTAAACGGTTTGCCCAAAGCTTCTACTGCAACAGACTTGTTCCCGTGCTCATCTTCGGCATAGATACTGAAAATATAAGTCTTGGGGGTTGTCAGTCCGGTGATATTGACCCATGAACAGACCGAATCAAACACACGCCTTTGCAGACCGTCGGATTCTTCATATTCGACAACAGTTTTTTTAGCCTTGCCCAAATAAATATCGTCCGGCGAAAAACGGTCGTCCATAAGATTGATTTCAACTCGGTTGTACCCGATATTTACTGTGGGCATATCTCCAAATTTGCCGACATAAACGGTTTCTTCGGTAGCATACAGCCCGATGTTGTCATATTGTCCGGTGCATGAATACAGCGTCGTAACAATTAATAGAAAATAAATTATTCGTTTCATAATATTACGATTAAAATTTTACTTTTGTTTACAATATAAAGTTATTTCCGACAAACTGCCGCCCTGAGAAGGGTAATAATTTGTTCCAAATGACCCAACAGCTTCATACCTGAACCATCGAGTAGGTTTAGTATATGCGGGCTCGTCGGGATACATGTACGCCATATCGCCTGCGCGACCAAGCTTGTTCCATTCTAATTGCGACAGAGTACCTTGCGGCATCGAAATCGTGTGGACAGAAATCGTGTCCCAGGTCCTGGTCTCATCGTCCCAGCGATACATACGATACCGTCCGATATTGTCCCCCATGAAATAATTGCCGCGTTTGACGGATTCTTCAGCTCCACCGTCTTTGGTGTGACGCTGATGCGTCAGGATACGGCTCAGTTCGTAATAGCCGTTAAGGTCTATCATCAAACTCCAGGGATGGGGAGCGTCAGCCATCAGGTAATTGAGGTTTTCATACTGGTCGATGGTACCGTCTATTACCCTTGCTATGTTTCCATCCATAACATTCCCAAATACTTGAGCAACAGTGTTGCCATATTCGGCAAGGGGAATGGTGCGTACTTCCGGCAAACTCCAGAGTGGATTTCTGTCGGAATCCATTTTCGGTATTTCTATATCCTTTAGAACAAAGAGATTGCCCACATCGACAGCGTCCGTATAATTCTCGTAGTTGTCCGAGACCCTGTATTTGACTTTTACCGGCGAGTCGGGCGGAAGAGTCAAGTCGGTGATATAATACCTGTTATCCACAGTCTGTGAAGTAAATACCCGTGTCAGGGATCTGGTTGTGCCATCCATGGTAAAAGTGTAATCAATAAACACGTTTACAGGTTCTCCCAACTCATTCGTCCATTTTGCAAATAACGCATCAAAACCTCCTTTGACAATCATTGACTGCTTTACCTTCAGGATAGCCGATTCCAGCGGTTTAACCGAATATGTTATTTTCGGCGAACGGTTTCCTGCACGATCAACCGCAAACAGTTCCACATCGTAAGTAACCGTATCGGCAAGTCCCAACACCGTAATCGAATTGGAAAAGTAGGAGGTCGAAAAATGGAACACTTCTCCGTCGCTTTTTCTTGTATATTGCGCATCAACGCTGATAACGTCAGCGTCTGCCGGCGGAGTATAAAATATCCGAACTGATCCGTTCAAGGCTTCATACCTGCTGATAACAGGCGCTGCCGGCGAAACTGTATCGTCGGAATTAATGTCAAATCTCTTTTCTTCGCTGCATGAACAGAGGAGAAAGATAATACTTATCAATAAAAATTTTTTAACTGTCATAGTTTTAACTTTTAATTTTTTTAACGTTTAACTTTTCTACTGCCATCCCGGATTGTTTTTAAGACTGCTGTTAATGTTCATTTCATCTACAGAAATAGGCCACAAATAGCTCGACAGAGGAAATCTCCTGTACTGAATGGGCAACAGCATAAAGAAGTCTTCCGCCGTTGTTCCCCAGACATTCCAGCCTGTAATCGGTTGCGAAAATTCGGTTACCGCTTTCTTATATCTGACGATATCCCAGTAGTGAATGCCCTCGAAGGATAATTCTATGGCGCGTTCCTGAAGGATAATTTCGCGCATGCCAATCTGGTCCTGATGTTTGTTCAGCGTTTTCGCATATTGTGGATCCGCCCAGACGTCTTGTACCTCGCGTATGCCGGCTCTGCGACGAATAATGTTGACGTCTTCCCATACTTCCGGACCGGGACCAACATATTCGTTTCGTGCCTCTGCTCTCATCAGATACAGGTCGGCAAGACGGATGTAAGGACAAGGGTAGCGTACCTGAATGAACCCCCAGCCGGCGCTTGATTCGGGATGTACCATTTTCTGGATACCTATGCCCGTGCAGAAATAATCATTCTGGTTGTTACTTGTATTCAGTCCGCCGTCAGTATCCCGAAACATTGAAGTCCTTATTTTGTAGCGGTGCGAACGCGTATATCCTCCTGTAATTATGAGATCAGTGTAAAAACGGAGTTCACGGTCCAGAAGAAGCTTTACGACTTTGTGACCCGGTTGCATGAGTCCGTTATACTTTGAATATTCGGGATTGTTAATCTCGGGTACGGTAACGATACGGTATTTTTCATCATCAGCGTATGTGAGGTCTTCACCAATGGGAAGTCCGTTTTCGGTGTAATACCGTTCGAGCATCTGATAGGAAGCCGACATAGTCTGTCCGCATCCCATATTATTGTTTTTCTCAGAATATCCGGCGCCGTCGTAGTCGGGGTCGTCGGGCAAACGAATATTGCAGGCATTGGGCAAAATTCTGTTGTCGTTACTGCCTTTGCCTCCGAGAAAATCAGAACGTCCCCATATCAGTTCGGTGTTCCACGGATCCGTGATCACAAACCGGCGATTATAGTACATTTGAGCTTTCGCAGGATTGGCAGCGACAAATGCAGTGTCGTAATTATAATATGCCGGCTTGGAATACTCATAGAGTTTTATTCCCGCGTCAGTACAGGTTTTTATAGCATCGTCAAGAGCGTCAAGAGCGTCTTTCCACTTTTCCCTGTCATAAGTTTGCGAAAAGAAATGAGTTCCGTCGATGTTTCTGAATGTGCCGTACAAGTCGTTATTACCGTTATAGAATGGACTCGCTCGAAACACCAGCACCCGGGCAAGAATGGATTTCGCCACCGTCTGGTCAACCTGTCCATAATCGGCAATTGAAACTTTGACCCGTAATTTGGGAATAGCTTCCCGCATCAGGTCTATGACATAGTCGAAACTTTCGTCAATGGTGACTCTTGCCGGGAACAGTTTTTCCGGATCGGTTTCGTCGGTATCCAAATATTGAGGAAGAACGATTGGTCCGTACTGTTTTATCAGCATAAAGGCATAATACGCTTTCAGAAATGATACCTGAGCTTTCATTTCTGTTTTTTCTGTTTCGTTCATGTCGTGAACACGGTCAACGTGTTCCATAACAAGATCGCAATGCCTCATCGCTACATAATAATGTTTTCCTTCGCCACTGTCGCCTGTCCCGCCTGTACCCGACCATATTCCCAGCAGGGGAGCGCCTGTCGATTGAAGGTTTCTCATTATTCTCTGAGCTATCAATCTGTTTGACGCATTATCCAAATCGGCTCTGCCGCAGACATATTCGTCGCCAAGCAAAAACGGAGTTTCGTGAATATCGTCAATAACCGGTAAATACGAGTATATTTTGGCAAGCGCATTTAGAGCGTCTGTTTTTGTGTTGAACAAGTCTTCAATTTTTGTAACATCATCGGGAACAAGGTCCAGATATTCGTTGCAGGACGTAAAACTCATCACTGCAATAACCAATAATAAATATATTTTTTTCATGTCTCTAAAAATTTATTAATTAAAATTGTAATAAAAGTCCTATATTAAACCGTCTGTTAGGCGGATATCCTCGACCGGATCTGCCCATTTCAGGATCCCACAGTTTAAATGTACTTAAATAAAATACATTTTCCACACTACAGTAGATTCTGCCGGATTGCAACAATAACTTGTCTATGTTTTTTATGTTGTATCCGAGTTCCACGCTTTTCAGGCGCAGAAATGTTCCGTTGCGCAACCACCACGAAGATTCCTGGGTATTATTGTCAAGCGGAGTAACCGAAAGACGAGGCCAGAAAGCATGCACATTGGGGTTGGTCTCAGTCCAGTAGTCGTCGGCAACAATCTTTAGAGCGTTGCGGTGATCAACAAGAGGAGCGATTCCTTGAGGATCAATAAAGAACGACACCCGACTATTACCCTGAAAGAAAAACGAGAGGTCAAAATTGCGCCACCCGCCCGACAGACCAAATCCGTATTGAATTTCGGGAATTCTTGGATATCCCATGGGAACTATGTCATTTTTGTTAACCCGTCCATCTCCATTGATATCTTTGTATTTTATGTCGCCCGCATCGTAATAGCCCCAGTCCTGACGCGAAGAGTTCACTGTTTCGTTATAATCAACAAACAGGCGTTCGGCAACCAGTCCGCGCAAAACGTTGGTACTTTGACCAATGGCGCTTAGATATCTGTCTCTGAACTGTTCTTCGTCCTGTACAGTAATCTTGTTCTTCGAATAAGTGAAATTGAAACGTCCCAGCAACCATGCTCCATTGTTGAACATTTTTTCCACATCAAGCGAACTTTCAAGACCTGTGGTTTCGACCTTACCAATATTTCCGTAGATTCTCAAATCCTTTTCGATAAGTCCGGTGGTTGCCGCAAAAGTCTTCCGTTCCTGATAAATATCGCTACGCCAGTCTTTCCAGATATCAAACTGGAATTTTAAAATATTGTTAAAAGCATTGATTTCAAGCCCCAGATTGGCTTTTCTTGATATTTCCCATGAAATATTGTCATTGGCGTACCGGTTTATGCTGTAGCCACTGCCGCTGTTATCGCCAAGCAAGCCCCAGATATATCCCGCTCCTCCTCTCGAGATATTCGAAAGGAAATTGAAACGGGCGTCGGCGGCGGCAATACCGTCGTTTCCGTTCTTTCCGTAAGTCGCTTTGAACTTCAGAAGATTAATAACATCCTTCACCGGTTCCCAGAATTTTTCATTCGAAGTCATCCATGCAACTCCTATTGAAGGGAAAAAGCCGAACCGTTTTTCTCCCGTAAACTTTTCCGACCCGTTATAGCCAAAATTAAATTCGGTAAAATAGCGGTTGTCGTAGTCGTAGGTTACACGTCCCGATACTCCGGCGTTTCTTGCCGGTAAAGCGGCAAATATGGTGCCGGCAACAAGATTTGAAGTTTGCTGCAAAGTGCCTACAACCATTGCTCCGGCAGAGTGAACTCCAAAAACACGGTTCCAGTTAAAACGTCCTTCAAAGTAATAGGAAGCATTTCGCCCATGCTCAACGTCCATATCGCTTATGCTGGTGCTCCCGGCAAGACGGTTCAGTCCGAACAGTTTATATTCCTGAGTGACTTGATTGTACTGTTCGACCGAATAGTAAAACGGCTTGAAACTCCTCTTTTGAGTAGAAGCGCCGTCGGTCTTCACCGAGCCTTTTCCTTCAAACTTTAATCCTTTAACAAGAAAATCAAAATCCTGCCGTATAGTAGCCATCATGGTAACAATATTGATGTTTTTTGTGCGATAGCCTTTAACCATTTCGGCGTATGGATTTTCTTTAATGTTGTCGCCAACCAGAGTACTCCCGAAAAGCGTATGCGTAGTATATTTGTTGGCTTCGTCGGGTTCGTAGAACGCAGGAAAATCCACAGGATTAACATTCATAACCTTATCAAAAATTGTGCTTGCTTCTTCAAATGGACCGTTGTAACTTTCAAATTCCGCCTGTATCCTTGTGTCTAAAGACGTAGTTTTCGTAATGTTGAAAATCACGTTGCTACGCATGTGTACACGATTGATACTGATGTTGGAATTAAACTTGTTGTGCGAGTCATTTTTCAGCAATCCGTTTTCGTTTTCGAAACCGCCGGAAACATAAAACCGTGCAACATTACCGCCGCCAGACAAATTGATGTTGGCTCTCTTGTTGACTGTTGTCTGCTTGAAAAGCTCGCCGTACCAGTCGACATTCGGGAAAATCATGGGGTTTTCGTTGTTCCTGGTTGATTCAATGACCTGTTCGCTGTAATATTTTCCCGCATAAGGAGATCTCGTGAGAAGTCCTTCGTTATACAGATGCATGTAATCAATGGCGTCAACCATTTCAATCATCTTGGTAGGGGTCGCAATATGCGTGTCGACTCTTGCATTGATGGAAATACCGCTCGACTGCCCGCTTTTTGTTATGACATACAAAACGCCGTTGGCGCCCCGCGCTCCGTAAAGAGCAGAGGCAGAGGCGTCTTTAAATATCGAAAAACTTTCGATATCGTCAACCTGCAATCTCGCCAATTCATACGTGCTTGACTCAAACCCGTCAATCAGAATCAGCGGAGATTGCGTATAGCCAAAAGTCGTAACCCCGCGAACAAAAAACTGGGCAAGATCAGCGCCCGGTTCGCCCGATGTCTGAAAAGAAATCATACCGGGAATTTTGCCCGCAAAACTGCTGGTAAGGTTATATGCCGAAACTCTCAGCTCCGATGGTTTGATAGTAGTAATAGACGAAACCACGCTTGATTTCTTTTGCTGACCGAAAGCCACAACTGTAATTTCATCAAGTTCTGCCTCATCGGTAGCCATTACGATTTCAAAAACAGAGTTCTGTCCTACATACTGTCTCACCTCTTTCATTCCGACAAGAGAAAATACAAGCGTATCGCTCTCGCCGGCAGTTATTGAAAATTCGCCCAGATCTCCGGTAACTGTTCCGATAGAGGTATTTTTTACCTGTATGGCAACTCCGGAAAGCGGAGAATTATCAGTAGCGTCCTTTACGCGTCCCGTAATCGTCTTTGTCTGTGCAAAAATCACGGAACAAAAGGACATCATAAAAAAGAATCCAATAATTTTAAATTTCATACTTTAATACTTTAAGTAACTTTAAAAAGTTTATAATTTACTATCTATTCTTAATGAATTTTTAACACTCTTAGCATTTAACAATCATTTTGTTAAAAAGTTTAAATGAGTTTTTAATTTTTCAATTTGCAATTATGTAAGTAACTGCAAAAGTAATCTCTCCGGAATGGAGAGTTGTCCTATATTTCCTTTAAATTAAATACATCCAATTTTCGTAATCAAATTTGCATCACGATGAATCAAATATTTCCATGGCTCTTAGTTTAATGAATTTTATAATTCTTTCTTTATCATATCGACAAAAATGTATCTGTTTGATAATACAAAAGTAAGAACTTGATGTTACTGTTCGATTACGAAAATTATATCTTCTTGTTAAATTTTGGTCACAAAAATTATATCTTTTTGTTAAATCATGCATAAGGCTAACAGCAAAATGATAATTTGACAAAAAAACGAACTTTCTCTCCAAATGAGAATTCCCTTCGGGAGAATTGCTATTTTCTCTTATTATCTCTCTCTCTCTCTCTCTCTCTCTCTCTCTCTTCTGCAAAAATCGTACCAAAGCAGTTAAAAACTACTCCTGTTAATAAATTATTTTCGCAAAAAAGTTTCATATACAATTATATTTCTAAATCATTAAATCATTATCGCTTTTATGGCGCAAAATTAATAAAAAATATAATTCACCAAACATTTTTTTTTCTGTATTTGATATTTTTTTTTACAATCTCAAATTGCAGACTGTTTATCAAGTGATTATAACTTGCAAATTGTGAAAAAAATTTTACTGTAAAGTGTGATTTTTATCATTCTTGTCTGTTCGGCTTTGAATAAGAACGGCGAAAAGGTGGAAAATCCGTTTAAATCATCCCTGTTTAGAAGGTCTGTCGGCATCGAAGCATTGGAAAAACGGATTAAATCGAAATCATTAAGACAACACAGATTTATGCCCGTGCCTTCGCCTTTGGTCGATTAATCCTGTTAATCTTTAAATCCCCATACCCCAATCCCCATACCCCAATCCCTATACCCTAATCCCCACCCACATACCCCAAATCCAAAAAATTATTTACCTTTGCAGTCGATTTAATGTATATTTAATGGCTATATTTGAGAAATCGGTAAAGTTTGGATTGGCGGCGTCTATCGAATACTCCCGTGAAGGGATAATCAGCAGACAGATAGTGAGAAACACCGCCGGAAATGTCACATTGTTTTCGTTCGACGAAGGACAGTCGTTGAGCGAACATACTATCGTGTTCGACCGGATAATTCAGATTCTGGAGGGCGAAGCAAATGTGATTATCAATGGAAAAGAGAATATTATGACGGCTGGCGAGGCGCTGATAATGCCAGCCAACGAGCCTCACGCTCTCAGAGCAATGAAAAAGTTTAAAATGGTTTTAATAACAATAAAAGGATGATAAAAGATTTTTACCCCTCGCGAGTGTGGAAACATTGTCAGTATTGCGGTTCGCAAGACATATCATGGGGCGACGGTACGCACAAAATGTACTGTAACACATGTACTAAAACTTTCTATATCAATGCGGCGTCGGCAGTGATAGCGCTGATACGAAACAGTGAAGGCAAATTTCTGTTTACGCGTAGAAAAAACGAACCTGCGGCAGGCAAATTAGACTTCCCGGGAGGCTTTGTCAACATAGAAGAACGTGGTGAAGACGCTGTAATCAGGGAAGTTAAGGAAGAACTTGATTTGGATTTGACAGAAGTCCGGTATTACACTTCGACTCCAAACCGTTATCTGTTTGGCGGGATAGTGTATTTCACTCTGGATCTGGTTTATATCTGCGAATGTGGCGATTTGTCGGGCATATCGGCAAACGATGATATTTCCGGCTTTGTTTTCATGGATATAAACGAAGTCGAACATAACGATTTGGGTTTGGAATCGGTAAAAAAAATTGTGCAACAACTTAAAAATGAGTATGGAAAATGATTAAGCGCTTTTTGATACTAATATTCATAATATCCGGTTATTCCGCTTATGCTCAGAAACCTGCCGCCGAAGATTTAAGCCGTTACATCTCGCTTCTCGAAGGTAAAAAAGTCGGATTAACCGTCAATCACACCGCATTGGTTGGCAACGAACATTTGTTGGATGTTTTTCTGAACAACAACATTAACGTTGTGAAAATATACACTCCCGAACATGGTTTGCGAGGGACTGCCGGAGCGGGCGAAATTGTCGGCAATTCTACGGACACAAAAACCGGAATACCTGTTATCTCCCTGTACGGCAACAACAAAAAACCGACAAAAGAACAGGTCGGCGAAATCGACTGCATGGTGTTCGACATGCAGGACGTTGGCACACGATTCTACACTTATCTGTCAACAATGCACTATGTTATGGAGGCTTGCGCCGAAAACGGAATACCGCTGATTGTGTTGGATCGACCGAATCCGAACGGGTTCTACATCGATGGTCCGGTGTTGGAATCTTCGTGCAAATCGTTTGTCGGGATGCACAGGATTCCCATCGTTCACGGAATGACCCTGGGCGAACTTGCGATGATGATTAATTCCGAAAAGTGGCTCGCCAATGGAATAGAGTGTGAACTCACTGTTATTCCGTGTATTGAATACACTCATCAATCGAAATATCAACTGCCTGTTGCGCCTTCGCCCAATTTACCCGACATGCAATCGGTTTATTTGTATCCTACGCTGTGTCTCTTCGAAGGAACGCCGTTGAGCGTCGGCAGAGGTACCGGTTTTCCGTTTAAAGTCATCGGACATCCTGATTTTAAGGGAAATAAAAAGTATCCGTTTTCGTTTGTACCTAAAACGAGCGACGGAAAAATCAAACCTCTTTTTGAAGGACAAACTTGTTACGGCAAGGATTTCAGAGAGTTTAACACGTCAAATATCACCGAAATCGATTTGGACAGGATTATAGAAGTTTATAACGACTACAGCAATAAAAATAAATTTTTCAAGCCGATTTTTCCGAAACTCGCGGGCAACAACATTCTGCAAAAACAGATTGCCGAAGGAAAAACCGCTCAGGAAATCCGACAGTCATGGCAAAAAGATCTGGACGAATTTAAGACAAGAAGGGAAAAATACCTTTTATATAAATAGACAATCCTCACTTCAACAAATGTATTGCCAGACCCGAACGGAGTTTTGGCTCGAACCATGTTGTTTTCGGAGGCATTATTTCTCCTGCGTCGGCGATATTGATTAACTGCCGCATACTCACGGGATACAGAGCGAAAGCAGCCGCCATTTCTCC